>NZ_JAVJUO010000021.1:0-60939 GCF_040220555.1 Coleofasciculus sp. C1-SOL-03 | reverse complement strand
ACGAAAAATCGGGCGTTTCGGCTTTTAGAAGTGAGTTTGACCGAACCTAATTTTGTACGGTTTTTCCCCCTTGTCTTCTTTCCATCCTTGTCCTCCTTGTCTTGTCTCAACCATAAAATAAAAAACCTACACCTGTCAGGGTTGGGAGAGGGGCTGGGGGTGAGGGCTGGAGACAGGTAGGGACAAAAACCATACATAACTTTACATAAATTGCCTTGACAAACCGTCTTTGCCTGATTTATACCTATTTATATACAAAGTGAGAGTTAAGTTCCAGGCTATAGGCTTGTTTCCGCTTTACCCGAAGCGCGATCGCACGCCAACACCAATCTGTATCCCAGAGGCATCAGTTATGTTATCCCATTCTACTACCCCAAATATTGATGAACTCCTGCAACGCTTAGAGACAATCCTGCTTCAGGCGTGGAGTGAGACAGGTTTTGGACATATAGAAGTGAGTAGCGAACGATTTAAGGAGGACAAAATACGGGTGATTCTTCAGGGGTCAACCCATTACCGTTATGTGATTACGAATCAGGAAGTTGAACAGAAGATGAACCGAACGTGAACAGTCTCACCAAAAGGAACCTATAGTAGATGTCAGGAAAGTTATAATATAGCAACCGCCAAGACGGTTAGGACACCACGGATTTGTAGAGACGTTCCGCTGGAACGTCTCCAGACAGCGCATTTATCCTAATCGATGTGTCTACTGCTATACTAACCAGAATAACTCCGATTTTTAAGGAGAAAGCTACTATGTCAAGTAAAACTAACCCCCCAATGGGAAAAGTTTTCACAACGCTGACAATCGTGAACCGAGCCGACCAAATTAGAGCGGAAGATGGGACAATTCGCCCCGAACAAATTCGGTCAATTACGCTGGACAATGTATTGGTAGATACAGGAGCCACAACCTTGTGTTTGCCACAAGACGCCATTGTAAAACTCGGATTAAAAATACTCAAAGAAGTAGACGTGGCTACAGCAATGGGCATTGGCAAAGCCCGAATTTTTCAAGATGCCAAGCTATCAATGTTTGGTCGGGAAGGAACATTCGAGTGTTTGGAATTACCCGGCGGTGGCGATGCGCTTTTAGGCGTGATTCCGTTAGAATCGTTGGGGTTAGAAATAGACATACAAAATCAAACACTGAAGCCCTTACCCATCAGTCCAACAGAAACCTATTTGACGATATTGTAGCAACCGCCTTGGGTTCCGAAAATTCATTTTCTGGCTCCTCAGTCGCACCAACCGCCTTGGGTTCAAACCCAAGGCTGAAAGCGAAAGTCGTCTTTAGACGACTGCATCTCTAGTTTTAGTCCATTTTAATGGACTTTAGCTTTGAGCCAAGAACTTGAGTTCTTGGCTCCCAAGTCAGCAACATTCCTCTTAATTGAGCGACCAACAACGATTGTAAATAAATCTAAAGTTTTCGGCTCACAGAATTAAGCCTTGGGTTCAAACCCAAGGCTGAAAGCGAAAGTCGTCTAAAGACGACTGCATCTCTAGCTAATCTGAGTCCATTAAAATGGACTTTAGCTTTGGGTTCCGGAAATTGATTTCCTGGCTCCCCAGTCGGCAAATTTCCTGGCTCCCCAGTCAACAACATTCCTCTTGATTGAGCGACCAGCAACGATTGTAAATAAATCTAAAGTTTCCGGCTCACAGAGGAATTAAGTGTTACGATACTATCGTTCGCTGGTGTTAGCCCTCTTGCTTCTAAACTTTCCCCAGCAAGAAGCAGCCCAGAAGCGAACTAAGCCAAAAATAGGGGAAATCGCATAATTTATTTCCCCAGTCTGTAAGCCTTATTCCGTATAAGGTTCAGCAAAAAGTTTTCAAGATTGTCTCAGGTCATGTCGCACCAACCGCCTTGGGTTCAAACCCAAGGCTGAAAGCGAAAGTCGTCTTTAGACGACTGCATCTCTAGCTAGTCTGAGTCCATTTTAATGGACTTTAGCTTTGGGTTCCAGAAATTTATTTCTTGGCTCCCAAGTCGGCAAATTTCCTGGCTCCCAAGTCGCACCAACCGCCTTGGGTTCAAACCCAAGGCTAAAAGCGAAAGTCGTCTTTAGACGACTGCATCTCTAGCTAGTCTGAGTCCATTTTAATGGACTTTAGCTTTGAGCAGGAAATTTATTTCTTGGCTCCCCAGTCGGCAAATTTATTGGCTCCCCAGTCGGCAACATTCCTCTTAATTGAGCAACCGCCTTGGGTTCCGGAAATTGATTTCCTGGCTCCCCAGTCGGCAAATTTCTTGGCTCCCCAGTCGGCAACATTCCTCTTAATTGAGCGACTAACAACGATTGTAAATAAATCTAAAGTTTTCGGCTCACAGAGGAATTAAGTGTTAGGATACTATCATTCGTTGGTGTTAGCCCTCTTGCTTCTAAACTTTCCCCAGCAAGAAGCAGCCCAGAAGCGAACTAAGCCAAAAATAGGGGAGAATCGCATAATCTATCTCCCCAGTCTGTAAGCCTTATCTCGTATAAGGTTCAGCGAAAAGTTTTCAAGATTGTCTCAGGTCATGTCGCACGGTTGAGAGGACTGGCACGGCTGAGACACAAGGACAAATCAGTCGATATCTGTTAGATACACCAGGCATTTGATGGGTGTGAGTCTCACGAAGCCGGTGAAGTGGATTTAAGTGATCCGCTTCTCCGGCTTTTGTTGTATCGATAGACTCGTCAAATTCACAACACATCGTATTTACACCACAAGAGGATCAATAATCATGGCTACTGATTTTAACAAAGTATTCACTCAACTCATTGAAGAAGGCGGAAAAATTCGTGTTCTTTACATGAATGGAATTCGGACTACTGAGGAGCAGTTTAAGGAGAACCTAATTGGCTTCGACCAAATTTGGAATCTTCAGGGTAAACTTGTACTTCCTGAAAAATGTATTTCTAGGGGTTCAATTGATTTGGACACACAGTATCGAAATACTACAGATAGCACGGGTAATGGCTGGTTAGATCTTGGGGTTTTTGTTGGTAAGTTTTTGTTCGAGTATGCTCTATCACAAATTTCTTTGGGAGGTATAATTGAACAAGCCAATAAACATAAAGCTCTCAAGAAAAAGTTTGAGCAACTTAAAAAGGAGGGAAAAGACGTTACAGAGATAGCTGAACAGCTTGATGACCTTAAAGATATTGCTGACTTTTTTGGGACAATCAATACAGGTATTGAGTTAGCTGAGAGTTTTACTAAATTATCAAACCCTGCTGATTTAGTTAAGGATGACGATTTCACAGCGAAAGCAATACTCTTTATTAAGGAGGTTGCTGGTTTTCTTCCAGGTTTCGGAAATATTGTTGATGTAATTGACAGTATGATAGAAGCTGCTCCTGAAGATTTGAAAGAATCTCTAGAACAGTACTGGTATGCAGAGAGTAAATTTCAAGATATAAACAACACATGGACAAACTCTGCAAAAGAATGGTTATCTTCACATAAACACAATCCCTTCGACAATAATTCCTTGATTTTGCTAGGTCACTCTCAGGGAAATTTCTTTCTTGAGGATGGACTAATTGATATGGGCGCTCAAAATGACCCATCTCGTATCAGGGTATTGGCACTCGCTTCGCCAACGAGTTATCTAAATGCTGGTGGTATTAATTTGTACAAGGGTTCTGCTGTTCCAAATAATAATATCAAGAACTCTGGAGATCCTGTAACGTTTCTTCAATTTGATTCAGAGCCTTTTGTTTGGGACAAGATTGGTAAAATATTCAATCTATTAGCAGGTATAGGAGGTATAGGGCAACATCCACTTGACAAGTATTTGGAACGAGATGACGTTAAAAGTTATCTCAAAGATACCGTCTATGAACTTCACCCAAAGGGTTACTACTTTCCTAGTAGTGACACATCCTTGCGTCCTGGTACACCAGATGATGACTGGATAGAAGGAACCTCAGCTTCTGACACGATTGATGGAAACGAAAGAAACGATGTTTTGCGTGGTAATGGTGGCGATGATACTTTAATCGGTGATTCGGGCTATGATTTCTTAGATGGTGGAGAAGATAAAGATACAGCCAATTACTCTAGCAGTCCCAATAAAATCAATGTTCGGGCAGAAAAAGTTGATGGTCAAGATGTATACAAAGTTAACGATGGCTTTGGTACAGTAGACACCCTGGGAAACATTGAAGTTATTAGTGGTTCAAACCATGATGACATCATGGTTGGAGGTGACTATCAAGACATATTCAAAGGTCAAGATGGCAATGATAACTTCAAAGGAAACGGAGGAGACGACAAGTTTTACGGGGGTGCTGGTGATGATCAAGCCCTTGGTGGAAATGATAATGATGATCTCCGAGGAGAAGATGGAAACGACAAATTAAATGGAGAAGATGGTAACGATACCCTTTACGGTGGTGCTGGGGATGATCAACTGGTTGGCGGAAATGGTGATGATGAACTTCACGGAGAAGATGGTAACGACTATTTAAGGGGAGAAAACGATAACGATACTCTTTACGGAGGTGCTGGAGAAGACACCCTTGTTGGCGGTCAAGGTGAAGATCAACTCTATGGAGAAGATGGAAATGATGAACTTTTTGGTGGAGACAATAACGACACCCTCAAAGGTGGTTTAGGAGAAGACACGCTAGTTGGTGAAGAGGGTAATGATGACCTTCAGGGTGAAGACGGTAATGATAATTTAATTGGAGGAAACGGAAACGATACCCTTAGTGGCGGTAATCACAATGATACCCTCCACGCAGGTACTGGCGAAGACCTCCTCCATGGTGAAGATGGAGACGATATCCTCCATGGCGAACAAGGGAACGATACCTTATACGGCGGAAATGACCAAGACCAACTCCATGGCGGATACAATCATGACATCCTTTACGGTGAAGCTGGCGATGACCAACTTCACGGAAACGAAGGCAATGATGTCCTCTATGGTAATACCGGAAACGACCAACTCTACGGTAATGATGGGTACGACTATCTAGAAGGCGGCGATAACCAAGATTACTTGTCTGGCGGCTACGGTTTTGATACCCTTTACGGTCAAGCCGGAAACGACCAACTCTACGGAAACGCGGGTGATGACTTCCTTGATGGTGGTAGCCATGGGGATCAACTCTATGGTGGCACAGGTCGCGACGTTCTCTATGGTCAATCTGGGAATGATTTCCTCAATGGCGAAGCCGATAACGATGTTCTCGATGGTGGTTCCGGTGTCGATACCTTAGATGGCGGTACGGGAGAAGATACCCTTTATGGTCAAACTGATGACGATTTCCTCTATGGAAATGCAGGTCATGATGTATTAGAAGGCGGTGACGGAAACGACTACCTAGAGGGAAATTCCGGGGATGATATCCTTCATGGTCAAGCCAACAACGACCAACTCTACGGAAATCAAGGGAACGATGAACTCTATGGCGAAATTGGCGATGATTTCCTCATGGGAGAAGCCGGGGATGACCTGATTCATGGCGGTCGGGATAATGATACCGTGAGTTACCAAACCTCACCCAATGGCGTCATCGTTAATATTAACGAATATCGCGATTATGACCATAACCGCAGCGATCGCGCGGCGCAAGAAATTACTGATGCGAACCCCAGTGATTACTATAGCGACTTAGAACCGGATTTTGCGATTAACTCCGGAACCGCCATTGACGGATTTGGTACCACGGATACGCTGAAGAACTTAGAACATATCATCGGGTCTGAATTCGATGATATCCTGATTGGCAATCAAAAAGATAACCAAATCCAGGCGTTAGCTGGAGATGACTTAATTCTCAGTACCGCCGGAAATGACCAGTTTGATGGGGGGAATGGTACCGATACCCTCAGCTTCCGCCGTGATCCGGGATCTGTACAGGTGAACCTGGAAACGGGACGAGTGATTGATGGTTGGGGGGATATGGATATTATTATCCCGCGCCAAGACAATAATTCCCTCTCCACGATAGAAAATGTGATTGGTTCTCGCCATGATGACGAAATAATTGGCGATAATCAAGCCAATTGGATTACCGCAGATAAGGGCGATGATACCCTGGATGGACAAGCCGGAAATGACTCCCTGTACGGCGAACGCGGCGATGATCAGATAATTGGGGGTTTGGGTGAAGACCGCATCTTTGGCAATCAAGGCACCGATACCATCTATGGTGACTTACAAGGCGTTACCGATCAAGGCGATGCAGATTATATCCGTGGCGGCGATGGAGATGATACGATCCACGCTGGCGGTGGTGATGATTGGGTCAAAGGCGATAACGGATATGGCGATGATCTGATCTACGGAGACGATGGGGATGATACCCTAGAAGGCGGTGCTGGTGAGGATTTCATCAGTGGTGGAACCGGAAGCGATCGCATTTTTGGCGATGATGAGAATGACCAACTCTACGGTGATGCGGGGGATGACCATATTGTCGGCGGTACAGGGGATGATCAACTCGATGGTGGTGCAGATAACGACTATTTAGAAGCCAACGAAGGGAATGACCGACTCTTGGGTCAAGCTGGAGATGATTTCCTCTCCGCTGGCGATGGAGAAGATTCTCTCTGGGGAGGTGACGGTAATGATTGGCTAGAGGGAGAAGCCGGGGATGACTACCTGGCTGGCGAAGCCGGAAATGACCATTTAGAGGGGTCTGATGGGAATGATGAACTCTATGGTCAACAGGGGGATGATCACCTGGATGGGGGAGATGGACAGGATTATCTCATCGGTGGCGATGGTGATGATGTCATCTTTGGACAAACGGGTGAAGATACCCTGGATGGCGGTAGCGGTGAAGATGTTCTCATCAGTGGTGACGGTGATGACCTGCTGATGGGTCAAGCCGGACATGATATTTTAGACGCGGGTGCAGGTAATGATAGTTTATCCGGTGGCGATGATACCGATTTCCTCTATGGTCATCAGGGTGAGGATACCTTAGATGGCGGACAAGGGGATGATCATTTAGAAGCGGGTGAGGGGAATGATGAACTCTTCGGACAAGCTGGAGATGATCTCCTGGATGCAGGAGAAGGAAATGATACCCTGTTTGGCGGAACTGGAAATGACCAACTGTTTGGACGCTTAGGGGATGATATTTTAGAGGCTGGCGCGGGAGATGACCATTTAGAAGCTGGCGCTGGGGATGACTCCCTCTACGGACAAGCCGGAAATGATTTCCTCAATGGTGGCGATGGACATGACTATTTAGAGGGTGGCGACGGCGATGACGAATTAATCGCAGCAGCCGGAATCGATTACCTAGACGGCGGTTCTGGCGATGATAGCCTCAGTGGTGGCGATGATCACGATCAACTTTTGGGTCAGGCTGGGGATGATACCCTCGATGGCGGTTCTGGCGATGATAATCTCATTGGGGGTGATGATCATGACCAACTTTTGGGTCAAGCTGGAAACGATGACCTCGATGGTGGCGCTGGTGATGATTTCCTTAATGGTGGCGATGGGAATGATCACCTCTATGGACAATCCGGTAACGATACCCTAGACGGTGGCGCAGGTCAAGATAACCTTTATGGTCATGATGGAGACGATGAACTCATCGGACAAGCTGGGGATGATTATCTAGAAGCCGGAGACGGGAATGACCGAGTATCCGGTGGCGAGAATAACGATAAACTCTACGGAGAAGCTGGGGATGATACCTTAAATGGCGGTAGCGGCGATGACCGTTTAGACGCCGGAGAGGGAGATGACCAGTTATCCGGTGATGCGGGTTTTGATTACCTGGATGGCGGTTTCGGGAATGACCAACTAGCTGGCGGTGATGACAACGATCGCCTCTATGGTCGCCAAGGTAATGATACCTTAGATGGCGGCGCTGGGGTCGATTATCTCAATGCCGGGGAAGGGGAAGACCAGATTCTCGGTGGCGCGGGGAATGACCAACTCTATGCTGATGCTGGCAATGATACCTTAGATGGCGGTGCGGATAATGATTACCTGGATGGGGGTGCAGGTGAAGACCGCCTCACGGGTGATGCCGGGAATGACCAACTTTATGGTCAACAAGGCAATGATACCCTGGATGGGGGGACTGGCGACGATTACTTAGAAGGCGGTGATGGGGAAGATCACCTCACGGGTGGTACTGGAAACGACCGTCTCTATGGTAAAGGCGATCGCGATACTCTCCAAGGTGGCGATGGCAATGATCTCCTGGATGGTGGCGATAGCAGTGACCAACTCTATGGAGATGCTGGCAATGATACCTTATATGGTCGCGCCGGATTTGATACCTTAGCGGGTGGTGTCGGAAATGACGCCCTTTGGGGGGGTGGTGACGCCGATATATTATCCGGAGACGCCGGAACCGATGTCCTCCAAGGTGGCGATGGTAATGATCAGCTTGCTGGGGGTGAGGGAAATGACCGCCTCTACGGGAACAACGATAATGATACTCTAGAGGGCAATACTGGCAATGACCTCCTCAACGGGGGTGCTGGGAATGACTACCTACTGGGGAATGCAGGATTTGACCGCCTCTATGGGAAGAAAGGCAATGACTGGTTAGATGGCGGGGATGGAAGTGACCAACTTCGGGGTGAAGCGGGTGCAGATACCCTATTCGGACAAGCCGGAACCGACTATTTAGACGGCGGTTCTGGGGATGACCAACTCTATGGTGGCACAGGACGCGATCGCCTTTATGGACGTGATGGTGAAGATGTCCTCGACGGTGGCGCAGATCATGACCTCTTGCAAGGCGGTTCCGGGGATGATCAACTCTATGGTCAAACGGGTAACGATATCCTCAATGGTGGTCGCGGTGATGACCTAATTTGGGGCGGTGATCACAATGATACCCTGGACGGTGGTTCTGGGGATGACTATCTCGATGGCGGAAGTGGCAATGATCAGATTAACGGCGGTGGCGATAATGACCAACTTTTCGGTCAATCCGGTATCGATAGCTTAAACGGCGGTTCCGGGAATGATTACCTGGAAGGCGGCTTAGACAATGACCAGCTTAGCGGCGATCGCGGTAACGATCAACTCTATGGTCAACAGGGCGATGATTCCCTAGAAGGTAACGCCGGAAACGATTACCTCGAGGGCGGTTTAGGTAATGATACCCTAGCAGGCGATCGCGGGAATGACCAACTTTATGGTCAAGACGGTGAAGATATCCTCACTGGCGGAAGCGATGATGATTACCTCGATGGTGGTGCAGATAATGACCAACTGCTGGGAGGTAAAGGCAATGACCAACTTTATGGACAAGCCGGAGATGACGTATTAGAGAGTGGCGACGGTGACGACTATCTAGAGGGAGGTTCCGGTGATGACCAACTTTTAGGCGGCAAAGGCGATGATCAATTATACGGTCAACAGGGAACCAATTACCTTGATGGCGGTGCGGGTCATGACTACCTCGAAGGTGGTGATGGGATGGACACCCTGTTAGGACAATCCGGGGATGATTACCTGATTGGCGGTGATGGCGATGATCTCCTCAAAGGCGGTTCCGGTTACGACTGGTTAGAAGGCGGCGCTGGGAATGACCAACTCTATGCAGGTAGTGGTGATGATATCCTCGATGGCGGTATCGGTCAAGACCAACTCTATGGCGGAAATGGCATGGATACCTTTATCCTCGGTGCGGGTGCAGGTGTCGATACCATATTCAACTTTACCGTGGGCATGGATTGGATTGGTTTAACGGGCGGAATTACCTTTAATGATCTGTCAATTAGCCAAGGCACTAATAGCCAAGAAAATGACACCTTGCTCACGATTCAGGACAGTGGTGAACAGCTTGCCACCTTAACTGGGGTTCAAGCCAACACCCTCTCCAGTTTCGACTTCACGATCATCTAGAACCGCGATTAAACCAAGACAGGGACATGATACTATCGTGTCCCTACAAACGATCCGGTTTTAATTGTCAATCAAAGGAACATTGCCAAAAAAAGACCAAATCAGGGCTTGACCTTCTGGCAAATTTTAGGTATTTTTATACAATGGGAAAATGTGCCGTCCTATAGACCCCAATCAACCGTAACCCGTAGAGTCCCGTAGGGTGGGTTAGGCGGTAATCAATCCAGGAAACAAACCCTTTAATTAACTATCCGCCGTAACCCACCGAGTTATCCGTTGCAACAGGTGAACCAACGACGATAGACCCAAAATAACCGTAACCCGTAGGGGGGCTCTTGCAGTAATCAATCCACAAAACCAACCATTTAATTACCTATCTGCCGTAACCCACCGAGTTATCTTTGCAACAGGTGAACCAACGACGAGGGCGAGTCGATAACATTAGTGGATTTCCCCGTAACGATAGCTAGGGCGCAAGCATTGCGCCCCTACAAACAGGACACAGGACATAATAAAATAAATATCAGGTTAGGAATTACCTAAATCTCACATCTAAAGGGTGCTATGATGACCATCAATCAAAGCTTACAGCGTATAGGCTATTGGAGCGCGATCGCAAACGACCTCATCATCTCTTGTCACCCGATTCTTGCCCAGATTCTGCCCGATTCGACATGAAGTTCTGAATGTTCCTCAATCCTACCGAGGTTCCGGTTGGGTTTGCAGATCACAGGAGTAATCGCGGCTCAAAAAAAATAGGATTAGGGGTTGATTTTGGGGGAGAGTTTTGGTAATTTTATACCATGGGAAAATATGCCGTCCTATAGACCCCAATTAACCGTAACCCGTAGGGTGGGTTAGGCGGTACTCAATTGACCCAACAAATTATTTAATTAGATATCCGCCGTAACCCACCGAGTTATCCTTTGCAACAGGTGAACCAACGATGAAGGTTTCTCAACACAAGTAATGGATTTCCCCTGAACGATAGGGGGGCGAGTCGATAAAATTAATGGATTTCCCCTGGAAAATAGTGCAGCGACTCGCCCCTACCCCTACCGACAGGAAAATAAGACAATAGGACGACAGAACATATAAAATAAATATCAGGTTGGGAATGACCATTATCTCAAATCTAAAGGGTGCTATGTTGACCATCAATCAAGGCTTACAGCGTCTAGGCTATTGGGACGCGATCACAAACGACCTCATCATCTCTTGTCACCCGATTCTTGCCCAGATTCTGCCAGATTCGACATAAGAGACTCTTGCGGTGATCAATCCACGAAACAAACCCCTTAATTCCCTATCCAACCCACACAATCAACCTTTCCCACATCAGTCATTAATTGAGGACTACTTACTCATGAATAGTTCAGAGCTAAGAACCAAAGTTTTGCAAGAAATCCAGAGTGTTCCAGATGAGCAACTGATTGAACTATTAGAACTGATTCATACATTCCGACTACGTTCAGAAGCTGCCCATACTTCCAGCCAAATCATCATGAAATTCGCAGGTTGCTGGAGAGAGCTATCCAACGACACTTATACGGAATTCTTAGACGACATTTCCCAGCGCCGTCAGCAAGCATTTCAACAGAGGCAAAATCGGTGAAGCCCGACTTAATAGAATTAGTGCTTGACTTTCTGTCTGATTTTAGGTATTTTTATATCATGGGAAAATATGCCGTCCTATAACCCCCAATTCACCTTAACCCGTAGGGTGGGTTAGGCGGTAATCAATTCCGGAAACAAACCCTTTAATTAACTATCTGCCGTAACCCACCGCATTATCCTTTCCCACAGGTGAACCAACGATGAGGGCGAGTCGATAAAATTAGTGGATTTCCCCTTAATGATAGTGCAGCGACTCGCCCCTACAAACAGGACACAGGACATAATAAAATAAATATCAGGTTGGGAATTACCTAAATCTCACATCTAGAGGGTGCTATGATGACCATCAATCAAAGCTTACAGCGTCTGATACAGGGAAGCGCGATCGCCTCATTCCTCTTCATCCCCTGTAACCCTATCCTCGCCCAGATTACACCCGATTCCACATTAGGCGCTGAAGGTTCCTCAATCCTACCCAATGGGGTGGTTATCGATGGAGTAACCGCCGATTTAATCCAGGATGGCGCTAGCCGAGGTTCGGCATTATTCCATAGCTTTTTAGAGTTTAATATTAACGAAGGACAACGGGTTTATTTTGCCAACCCTGACGGAATCGAAGCCATTTTTAGTCGCGTAACTGGAACTGATCCCTCGGACATTTTAGGGACATTAGGCGTCAATGGTGCAGCCGATTTAATTTTCATCAATCCCAATGGAATTCTCTTTGGCGAAAATGCTCAACTCGATATCCGGGGTTCCTTTATCGGGAGTACAGCCAATGGGGTGGTATTTGAGAATGGCACAACGTTTAGTGCGACTAATCCCGAAGCGCCGCCATTGTTGACGATTAATTTGACACCAGGATTGCAGTACGGGTCAAATCATCCAGGAAGAACTATCACAAATTCTGGTAATTTAGCAGTAGGACAAGATTTGACTCTAGCTAGTGCAGGTAATCTGGATTTACAGGGTCAGTTACAGGCTGGCGGAAATTTGACACTTTTTGCGACAGATACCGTTAAGATGCGCGATAGTGTCGCCAATCCTTTTATCGCCGCCGCCATGGGTCAATTGTTGGTGCAAGGGAATCAAAGTGTGGATATTTTTGCCTTGAATCACCCCGATAGTGGCTTGTTCTCTGGGGGGGATATGACACTGCGTTCTGCTAATACTGTGGCAGGTGATGCTCATTATTGGAGTGGTGGCAATTTCCAGATTGAACAGCTTGATGGTTCTCTGGGAAATTTGTTGAGTCCCGATGACCCAATTATTCGTTCCCGTGGGGATGTTCGTTTTAATGGTTATCAGGGAGCCTCCCTTCATATTTTAGCCGGGGGACAGGTGAGGATTGGTCAAGTCACGATTACGAGACGAGAATTTGGTAGAGCCGGAAATGATTACATTGATGAAGATGTGACTTTATCAGATGGTCAAGTGGTACATATTAATGGGAGGGAGCGTCCTACTTTTGATGTACGTGCAGGAGTAGACCCAAATGTAATTGGTAAGAAGGGAGTGACGGGTCTAATTCCCGTGATTGATACCTTCTTCAATTTGGTTCCCTTTGCATATCCTGACATTAAAGATACTGTCACGAATGCGGACATCAGAATTCGTAGCATTTCTATCGAACAGCCTAACGGTCAAGTTTTGCTCACAAATCAGTATGAGCCAAATACAGAAATCAGTGGCAATATTCAAGTCAACGAGATTCGTGTTGATGACAACAATGGTGCTTTTCCTAGCTTTAAGGGGGATGGGGGTGATGTATTTTTCGACTCACGCGGCGATATTACTATCTCTAATGCTGGTGAAATTGGAACAAATTCTGCCACTGGCGATGCGGGTGATATTACAATGCTGGCTCAGAACTCAATCTCTTTATCAGATGAAGCTAATATCCAAAGTGTTACTAATGGTTCAGGGAAGGGAGGTGATATCACCATCCAAGCATGGTCACTGTCTATGATGAATAATGTTCAATTAGCTACTGCCACTTTTGGCACAGGAGATGCAGGAAATGTAAACATTAATGTTACGAATACATTCTCTATAAGAGATAGTGCTATTCTCAGCACTGTAGGATCTGGAGCAGTAGCAAATGCAGGTGATATTGAAATTGAGGCTGGTTCAGTTCAGCTAAAAAATCGAGCTTTCTTGTGGACTAGTAGCTGGGGAGAGGGAAATGCTGGAAATGTTTCTGTTGAGGCTGATGACTCTGTGGAAATCGTTGATAACAGCGTCATTTTAACGGGTGTATATCCAGAAGGTATGGGTAATGCTGGTGATGTTGATATTAAATCTCGTACACTTTCTTTGACAAGTGGCTCCGGGATTTTTACTAATTCTAACTCAGACAATAGCTCTGCTGGCACGGCGGGAAGTATTCAAATTAATGCAGAAGAATCAGTGACTCTTTCTGGTGTTAGTTCTGTCTATGGATATTCTAGTGGTTTATATGCTGGCAACGCTGATAACTTCGATGCTCCAGTAGGTGAGATTGAAGTAACTACGGGTACATTTCGCATAACGGATGGCGCAGTTATAGACAATTCAACCTACAATTCCAGTGATGGCGCTACTGTTACTATTAATTCTGATACCTTAGAACTCACTGGAGGTGGACAAGTCCTCGCCGTTACTCGTGGTAGTGGCAAAGCAGGTACTATCGACCTTAATGTAACGGATAATGTCACCATCTCAGGTAACGACTCTACCTATTTCAATCGCTTACTTCAATTTGGCCCCGATGTTGTGACAAATGAACCTTCCGCCCGTGACCTTACGGATACCACTATAGTTGCTCCCAGTGGACTTTTTGCAGGTAGCTCGGTTCTAGGTGTAGGTTTGACAGGAAACGGCGGCACAATCTCTATTAATGACACAAAAAAGCTAACGGTTAGTAATGATGGACAAATTTCTACGGCGGCTTTTGGTACAGCCGATGCCGGAAATATATTCATTAGCAATACAGGCTCAATAAATGTTAGTGATGGGGGCAGAATTCTCACGGCAGGGTTTGGTACAGGAAATATTGAAACATCTTCTGATGGCGGTGCTGGCGGCGAACTTTTTATTGATACAGAAAGCCTAAGTATTCGAGATCAATCCCAAGTTTTCAGTGGTACAGGTGGTGCAGGAACAGGAGGAAATATAACAGTAAAAGCCGCAAATTCCGTAGAAGTTATCAATGACAGTTTACTCTCTACAGATACAGTAAGCAGCGGCAATGCTGGCAATTTAACCATTGAAACCAGAAACTTGACCGTTGGCGATCGCGCAGGGATTTCATCTTCTACTCAAGGTGCTGGACAGGGTGGAATTTTAAGCGTGGATGCTACGGATTCTGTTACTCTAGATAACCAAGGTGCAATTACGACCTATTCAAATGGTACAGGGGATGCGGGACATCTGGAGATTAATACCGACAAGCTAGAGATTCAAAATGAATCAGTCATTAGCAGTAGTACCTTCAGTTCTGGAACCGCTGGAAACTTAACCATAACAGCCGATAATTCTATCAATCTTAATAATCAAAGTCGGCTAGAGGCGAACACCTTCGGGAGTGGCAATGGCGGAAATTTGCGGGTTGACACAGGGAATTTGAATGTTGAGAATCAGTCAAAAGTCTCCTCTTCAACCCTGGGTAGCGGTCGAGGTGGAAATCTCAGCATAGACGCGGTTGATGCTGTCAATATAGATAGTGAGAGTACAATCGCCACATTTTCTACTGACATCAATACAGGAGCTGCTGGTAATCTTTCTGTTGAAACGGGACAACTCAGCATCCAGAATGAGTCAGCAATTCTGACTTCAACTTTGAGTGCAAACGATGCTGGAGACTTAACCATAAAAGCAACGGACTCGATTGAACTTGCCAATCGCAGTTTCGTTTCTTCTGGAACAGTAGCCAGTGGAAATGCTGGGGACTTAACCATTGAAACCAAAGACTTAAACCTGCGCGATACTGCAATTGTCTCAAGTAGCACCACAGGTAGCGGTGAAGGGGGAAATCTGCGAGTACAAGCCTCTGATTCCGTGAATTTAACTAACTTTAGTGCCATCATCACCGCCTCTGGTTTTATGGATGTGAATAACCCAGACCAGGTTATGGCATCAGCGGGAGATACAGGCAAAGCTGGGGATTTATCCATTGAAACACAAACCCTGAGTATTCGCGATCGCTCTTTAGTCAGTACCACGACAATTAGCACCAATGAAGCTGGCGATGCAGGGGATTTGACGGTACAAGCGACTGATTCTGTGGAAGTGATTAATGGGAGTCGGCTTTTAGCCGATACTCTAGAACATAGCCGTGGCGATGGCGGAAACTTAACGGTTAAAACTGGCACATTTAGTATCCGAGATAATTCAGAAGTAAGAGCTAGCACAGCTCTTTTCAGTCGTGGACAAGCTGGGACAATCAACGTAGATGCTGCTGATTCTGTAGAAATTAGTGGGAGTAGCGCCTTATTTACCCTGACAGGGGGGTCTGGACGTGCTGGCGATATGATTGTTAATACTGGCAAAGTCGTTGCTACCGATGGAGGACGAATCGAAGCCGGAACTTTTGGGATTGCGCCAGGGGGAAATTTAACCGTTAATGCCTCTGAGTCTATCGCATTGAGGGGGAGTTCATTGAATGGTTTTCGCAGTGGGTTGTCGGCGTTTAGCCTAACACTTGGTAATGCTAGAAGTGGAAACTTGACAGTGAACACAGGAGATTTCACCATTAATGATGGAGCCGAAGTCACCGTCACCAGCCTGAAAGGACAAGCGGGTAATGTGGATATCACCGCCAATTCGCTCTGGCTGAATCAAGGATATGTTACGGCGGAAACCCGATTAGGTGAAGGAGAAGGCGGTGCAAATATTTTCCTGCAACTGGATGAGGATTTAATTCTGCGGAATGAAAGCTTGATTTCCGCCACCGCGTTTGAGGAAGCCAATGGTGGTAATATTACCCTGAACACGCGATTTGTGATTGGCTTACCCCCAGAAGGTCCAGAGGGGAGTGATATTATTGCCAATGCCTTCTTCGGCGATGGGGGTCGGGTTAATGTTACTGCTCAATATCTGTTTGACATCGATTTTCGCGATCGCCGCACGCCTTTAAATGATATCACTGCCAGTTCAGAATTTGGTGAACAAGGTGTAGTGACAATTGAAACGCCGGGAATTGACCCGAACGCGGGATTAGTTCAATTACCTCCCCCAGCGTCTCCCCCAGAGTTTGTCAATTTCTGTCAAGGGCGTTCTGACCAAACTCCCAGCCATTTTATCATCAGTGGACGCGGCGGAGTTCCGCCCACAATTTCTCAAGTAACGGGAACATATAATGTGTGGGAAGATTTACGTCCATTGACTCCCAGTAGTGATAACTCTCCGGCAAAAATTGAACCTGTAAGCCAGAGGAGTTCAAGGACAATCATTGAGGCTCAAGGCTGGATAAAGTTACCCGATGGAACAATCGTTCTTACCGCCCAAGCGCCCAATGTTACGCCGAATACGGGTTGGCAAAATCCGCTACATTGTCAGAGTGCGGTTGAGTGATGCATGGGGGATAATAATTAGGGATGAGATTGAGTGGGTGAGGCGTGAGGTACACCCAAATATAAGGGCGAACGTAGGGGCGCACCGACGTGCGCCCTCATAAACCTCATCTTATGAGCAACGTTATATATTTTTTAACGCAGAGGTTCGCAGAGGTTTACGCAGAGGGCGCAGAGGGATTGAGTGGTGGGGTGGTGGTAGGTTGGGGTTGTTTAAATGGACAGGATGGAATAGTTAAGGGAGGTGGATGACTGATGACGTTTATTAATCCGAAAACTGATTTTGCCTTTAAGAAGATTTTTGGGTCGAAGAAAAGTAAGGAAATTTTGATTAGTTTCCTGAATGCTATTCTGTATCAGGAACAGGAGATGATTCAAGACCTAGAAATCCTTGACCCTTATCAATCGCCTCGCATCCAGGGAATTAAGGATTCCTATTTAGATGTTAAAGCCGTCATCACTGGAAACAAAACCGTCATCATTGAAATGCAGGTACTCAACGTTTTAGGCTTTGAGAAACCAGTCCTGTATAATGCCGCCAAAGCTTTTTCCATTCAACTAGGCGTCGGGGAAGATTACAACTTGTTGAATCCGGTGATTGCCTTAACCATTACCGACTTTGAGATGTTCTCCAACAGTACCAACGTCATCTCTCGCTATTGCCTCAAGGAGAAAGAAACCCTAACCGATTATACCGATGATATTGAATTAGTCTTTGTCGAATTACCCAAATTCAATAAAACCCTAGAGGAATCAGAAACCTTAACCGATAAATGGCTCTACTTCCTCAAATTTGCCAACACCTTAAAAGACGTGCCGCCGCCAATGGCAACAATTCCCGCCCTAAAACAAGCATTTACAATTGCCAGACAGAGTAAACTAACTAAGCGAGAGTTAGAAGCCCTAGAGAAGCGAGAGATTTTTATTCAAGACAGTCAGAATGCGATTCGCAAAGCTAAACTAGACGGTATGCGTGAAAAAGCGATTACCATTGCCCGTGAATTACTCGATGTTTTAGATATTGAAACAATCAGTCAAAAAACCGGATTAAGTATTGCCGAAATCCAAGACTTAAATTGATCCGCTTCCCTAACCACCCATAACAAAGGGCTAATAAACCTTAAAGAATGACGAAATAATCTCCTTAAAAATCCCAATCATTCTCTCTGGATAAAGAACATAAAATTTCCGTGTAATCAGTGTAAATAAACTCTCACCTCCCTACCCCTATCTCTCCAATAAATCCGTGAAATCAGTGTTTTGACAAAGGACAAAAAAATGAACAAAACCCATCGCCATCTACTCATTGGATTTATTCTCGGATTATTCCTATTCATCGGTATCCCCCCTGTCTTATCCCAAATTAATCCAATCACCCCCCCTATCCAATCCGCCGCACAATCTATCGCCCAAGGGAGAACCTTCTACGCCGCCAAAGAGTATCAACAAGCCATTCACCTCTGGCGACAAGCCGCCCAAGGCTATGAAACCCAAGGCGATACCCTGCATCAAGCCCAGGCGTTGAGTTATCTCTCTTTAGCCTATCAGAAACTGCACCAATGGACAGACGCCGACGCCGCAATCACAGCCAGTCTGAGTCTATTAGATACCGTAGCAGAATCAACAGAGCGATCGCGCCTTTATGCTCAAGCCCTGAATCACCGAGGTCGTCTAGAATTAGCCTTAGGGCGGGCAGAATCTGCATTAGCCACCTGGAAGCAAGCCACGCAAATCTATCAGCAACTGGATGATGACATCGGCGTCACAGGTAGCCGATTCAACCAAGCCCAAGCCATGGAAGCCTTAGGATTCTATCGTCGCGCCTGTCAAGTTTCTCTGCAAGCCCTCCAAGTAGACAATCACTGCAATTTGTCCGAGTCAGGCGAATTAGCCGCCGCCGTTAACACCTTTGAACAGCAATCTCAACCCGCGTTTACCGTTGTCGGGTTACGCCACTTAGGAAATGTTCTCCGCTTGGTTGGACATTGGCAGGAGTCAAACCACATTTTACAGCAAGCCTTAGACTTAGCCGAACAAATCGACTCCCCATCCGACCAAAGTGCCACATTACTCAGTTTAGGCAAAACCCAATACGCCTTATACCGTCAAGCCAAAGATTTATGGGAGAGAAGTAATATCACCCAGAATCGCGACAAAGCCAAACAATTGGCAAGAAAAGCCTTAAACACCTATCAACAAGCCGCCGCCATCAACACCGACTCCACCACCTTACCCCTAGAAGCCCAACTGCATCGACTCCATTTATTAATCGAGTTTCAGCAATGGTTACAAACCCTAGAAAAAACCGATACAACCGCAAACCCTGCTGAATTTACCCCTCAAATCAAATCCCAAGTTGACACATTACTCCAGAGTACCCTTGCCAACTTACCGCCCAGTAAAATCGCCATTTATAGCCGACTTAAGTTTGCCAAAGAGTTACTAAAATCACCCCAGTATGACCCAAACTTTAGTCATGCCTTAAATTATACCAAAGTCGCATTAAATCAAGCGCAATCCCTACAAAACCAACGGGCAGAATCTGAAGCCCTGGGTACATTAGGTCACATTTACGAACACAATCAACAATGGAAAGATGCCCAAGACTTAACCCATCAAGCCCTCGGTTTAGCCCAATCCCTTGACGCCGAAGACTTAGCCTATAAATGGTTATGGCAATCGGGACGAATTTATTGGCAACAGCAACAAAAGGAAAACGCCATTCACGCCTACGACGCCTCAATCAACCTGCTGGATTCCGTGCGCCGAAATTTATTAGCCATCAACCCCGGTGTGCAGTTTTCCTTCTTAGACGATGTACAACCCATTTATCAAGAATTCCTGCAAATCCTACTCCAACCCGACGCCAATTCTGACCATCTCCGCCAAGCCACCCGCATCAGCGAAGCCCTACAACTGGCTGAACTCGAAGACTTTCTCCGCTGTAGCTTTACCAACTTAGTCCCGATTGACAAAAGTGACAATCCCCCAGATGCAATTATTTATCCCATTTTACTGGAAAACCGTTTAGAAGTTCTAGTAAAATTGCCCCAATCTGAATCATCTCCGGAAAAAATTTATCGATATACGCCCCACGTTTCCGCCCAAGACATTCGCCAAACCCTCTACGACTTGCGCCAACAATTAGATGACCCCCGAAATCCAGTAGACCGCTTAATTTTACCCTCAGCCCAAAAACTCTATAACTGGTTACTCCAATCAGCGCAGGCTAACTTACCCCCAGAGGGAACCCTAGTCTTTGTTCTCGATAGCACCCTGCAAAATCTCCCCCTTTCCATTCTCCACGATGGTCAGCATTACTTAGTCGAAACCTATAACATTACCGTTAGCCTTGGGTCACAATTTCCCAACCTCAACCCCTTATCCCCAAGCCATTGGCAAGGGCTATTAGGAGGAATTCATAAAAAAGCCGAGAGTTACCCGCCCCAATTACCCGCCTTATCCAGTGTCTGGGACGAACTGCAACAGATTCACAACACCGTTCCCAGCCAACTGCTAGAAAATGAACAATTTACCCAAACCAACTTCCGCAACCAACTCATTGACCATCCATTTTCCGTGATTCATCTAGCCACCCATGGCGAATTTAGTTCAGATGCAACCAAAACCGTCATCTACGCTTGGGACAAAAAAATCCCCGTAGAAAAATTTGGTCAACTGCTGCAACAGAGAGAACAAAGCCGCAGCGAACCGATTCAATTATTAGTCCTCAGCGCTTGTCAAACAGCCTCTGGTGATAAACGCGCCGCCTTAGGATTAGCTGGGGTCGCCTTAAGAACAAATGCCAGTAGTACCGTCGCCAGTTTATGGCGTGTTAGTGATAACTCTACCGCCCAATTAATGAACGACTTTTACCAGCAATTAAGCCAAGGCATTCCCAAAGTCGAAGCCCTAGCCAACGTGCAACGTAAATTTATAAATAATCCCGATTCTCCGACCTATCAACATCCTTACTATTGGGCAGCATTCATCCTCGCCGGAAACTGGTTTTAATCGTCATTGGTCATTAGTCATTGGTCATTGGTCGTTTTGGTTTGACACCAAAATTGTAGGGTGCGTTAGCGAAGCGTAACGCACCAATAGAAAGGTAACGTAACGCACCAATAGAAAGGTAACGTAACGCACCAATCATCTTACAATAGCCTTATAATAGTCAACATTAACGCTATAATTTTTAACCCCATGGTTTTAACAGTTAAAGCCTCAGTTATCCCCATAGACGAACTAGAACGACAATTTGGTCTAGTCGAAGTCGAGGATACTCAATTTTTTCAAGAATGGCAAAATAATCTCCCCGAACTCTCTGACATCGAGAAACAGATGTTAGACAAACTCAAGCGAGGTTACTTCAATTTCCTCAAACACCCACCCCTATTAGAAAATGCCATCCGCATGGCAATAATTGCCCCACTACTATTTTTAGCCGACTTTTACCTATTCCCCTTTCACATCAAAGCCGAAAAATCCGTCGATATTTCCACAGAAGACCAAGGCTTAATTGTAGAAGGGCGACTAGACGTATTAGTCCTCAAACAACACCTCTGGGTAGCCGTAATCGAATCCAAACGCGCCGCCTATTCCATTGAAGCCGGACTCTCACAGATGTTAGCTTATATGTTAGCTAACCCTCACCCCGAACAACCCAGTTTTGGCATGATTTCCAATGGAGGGAGTTTCCTATTCGTCAAATTAATCCAAGGACAAATCCCTCAGTATGCGACATCAAGCCAATTCGACTTGCGACGCAAACCCGGAAATGATCTCTATAACGTCTTAAGTATCTTAAAACATTTAGGAGAATTAACCCGAACCAACTCCAACTAGCCATCCCCATCCTCCTACCCATATATTCCCAACACCTACAAAAACCAATATCGCTTCCACTTATGTCCGAATCCTACAAAACCTTGCCCCAAATCCTTAAACTCCCTCTGCGTACCTCTGCGCTAACCTCTGCGCCCCTCTGCGTTGAAAAAACATAACAGACATAATATCTACCCTTCTCACCAAAACCAAAAAAATGATTGCCAATCCCCAACCCAACACCCTAACACCCCAAGACTACCTAGACTGGGAAAAACACCAAGAGATCAAATATGAATACATCAATGGTGAAGTTTTCGCCATGACAGGGGGAACCATTCCCCATAATGAAATCGCCGTTAACCTCATCGCCGCCTTGAAAAATCACCTGCGCGGGAAAGGATGTAAAGTCTTATCCTCAGATGCCAAAGTTGGCATAACAGACAAGGGTCCCTTTCACTATCCTGATGGCATGGTAACCTGTGACGAACGAGATAAATCTGCCATCGAATTTGTGCGCTATCCCTGTCTAATTGTCGAAGTTCTCTCACCCAGTACCGAAGCCATTGACCGAGGTAAAAAATTCAGACATTACCGTCGCATTCCCACATTGCAAGAATACGTTCTTATTAGTACAGATCAAATCAATGTTGAGTGTTTTCGACGCAACGCTGAAGGAATTTGGGAACTGCATTCTTATACAGAAGAAAATGAATTACACCTAACTAGCGTTAATTTTAACTGTACGCTTGAAATGCTTTACGAAAATGTAGAATTAAGTTCGTAGTAGGGGAACCTTAGCCCCATATTTTTTGGATGTTTGGCAGAGAAAACCGAGAATTTTAAAATTTATAGATGGTGCGTTACGCTTCGCTAACGCACCCTACGTCTAAAGCGTTTGAGTCAATGACAAATGACAAATCAATTTAATCGCTGCATCGCTTTTTCCACAGTCTCAACCCGCTGTTCATCACCAATCGCCTCATATCCCGCCTTAGCGTCTTGATACCAACGCCGCGCCTCTTCATAATTATTATCCCCTTCATAAACCTCGCCTAAAAACTGGGCAACTTGCGGAGTCAATTCAGCATTATTTAACTGCTGATAATTGCTGTAAGCTGCTGTTAACGCCTCAACAGCTTGCGGTAATTTTTCCTGCGCCACAAAGGATCTCGCCAGTCCAATTTGCGCCTGGGCAAGTCCGGCAATATCTTGACGACTGCTTGCCAAATCTAGGGATTCTTGATAAACTGATTCTGCTACTCTCGGTAGTTCCAATTGATTATATAAATCCCCCAGACTCTGATAAACCTCTAAACTCTGGCTACTTGTATCAATCGCCTCTGTTAGCGTTTGAATCGCCAAAGTCATCAAGTCATAGTCTTGGTAAACCTGGGCAAGTTGCAGAGCCATTTCATCTGCACTCAGATTCTGCTGGCGAATCTCTTCCACCTCAACCATCACCGATTCAGCTTGGCTGGGTGTCATCAGTCTAAACATCGATTTCCCCGCCTTTCCATCCGCCTCAACCATCAATTCATAATTAATCCCAGGGGTTAATGGAGATTGAGTCGCCGGATAGGGAATTTCGGTGTTTCGCACATTCGGTAATTCCCAGACAGTTTCCCCCGATCGCAACAAACGCACGGTATACTCTTGAGTATCAGGTAGCGGTGTCCAAGATAAGGTAGGTTGGGGATTTAGCAGCGAACCTCGGGGCGGAGTGATAACCCGAATATCCGTCAACCCACTGCGACGGGGTGGGCGACAAGGACCCCTTTCTGGGCAGATTGGTTTGGGGTTTTGGGTATCCGCGATCGCACGTTGCCAGACAATACTCTCGATTCCCGTTGTTAAGCTGAATGCGACGAGTAAGGGAAATAAAACCTTAGGCTTCATATTAACACAAAAGCACGGTAGCAGCACAAGACATTAATATTATTGTATAGACATTAACGATTACATTTCTAGCACTATTGCTTGGATTGACAAAATTGTTGCTTGTATCAACAAAATCGTAGTGGCGTGGCACACCTTATTTGATGAATTAGAATTACGCCCGGAAACTGTAGGGGCGCAAAGACTTGCGCCCGATTCAATGGTCAAATCTATTCCACAATTTTAGCTGTGTCACGCCAGTAGCGTAACGCACCGTTGTTCTTGAGAGAATTACTGTGCATTTAAATAATCTAATGCATCCGCTTGCCATACCTGTACTTCGGGTAATCCTCTCGACTCAGCCTGACGACAATTTTTCCAAGATATCAACGCCTTTGTATCATCCTCCTGGTTTTGCCAAACTTGGGCGAGAAGACAATGTGGCGCCGCTTGCTTATTATCTAACATAATGGCTTTTTTTAAATAGTTCTCGGCATCTTGACCGCGATTTTGTTCCAGACGCGCCCAGCCTATATTTTTGTAGAGTATGGATTGGAGACTATTTTTTTCTGTTTCATCTAAACCCAGACTTTCTGTACGCTGTAAAGCCTTAAGTAGGAGATTAACGGCTACATCATAATTCTGCTTTTGCCAAATTTGCAGACGGGCAAAATTGTTCGTCGCATCAATCCCGACATAACCCTTATCCTGCATGGCACGTTTATATTCAACTAGCGCCTGATCAAAGTTTTCGTCATCCTCATAAAGTATTCCTAAATTGTAGTGAATTGTTGCCTTTGTTTCAGCGTTTGGCTTTAGTTTCAAAGCTTGATTAAATTGTTCTTTAGCACATTGAAAGTCTTCTTGATACTTACAAACCAGTCCCAAATCACTACGCGCTATGGCACTATTAGGATTAATTTTAACCGCTCGTTCCAAATTAATTCTAGCTTGCTCTAAGCGAAACTCCATGAGGGCTTCTCGTCCCTGTTGCAAATAATACTGAGAAGAGTATTCTTGTACCTGTATTAAATATTTTTTTCCTGGTTTAAAATAATACTGAAATCGCCAAGGTTGTGAGATATGATATACGCCAACTCCCATAATTACTAGAGTAATAATAGTAGCAATTCCTTGAGGCGATCGCACCCAGCACCCCAACCCCCGCAACCACAGACTGACTCTAGTTAATCCCTGCGCGATCGCTTGTACATCTTGGGGACGATTCACCACCGCATTTGCCATCAAATCATCGATAAACTCGGCTAAAGGTTTAGAGATTTGTGGTGCTTTATCTTGCCAAATTAACTGACCTGTATTATGATTAATAGGTAGACAACTAGGCGGTTTATTAGTAAGTAAATGAACCAACGTGCGTCCCAAGGCATAAAAGTCGGATTGGGGCAAACATCTACCCTGCCTTTGTTCCGGTGCGGTGTATCCTTCTGATATAATCTTAGTTAATTCAACATCTCCCCGAAGTTTAGCTAAATACGTCCCGGTAATCTCCCGCACACTGCCAAAATCAATTAACACCAATCTGCCATCGGGCTTCAGGATAATATTACTCGGTTTAATATCCCGATGAAAGAATTGGTTTTGATGCAAGTAATCAACAATCTCTAGAAGTTGTCTCAGCCAATTGAGGGCTAACGATTGAGAAATCGCCCCATACTTTTTTGCCCACGCTTCTAAATTCTGTCCTTCAATTTTTTCCAACACTAGGCAGTGTAATTCTGTGGTACTATTAACAAAAACCGTAAAATACCCATCACTCTCCACCTTGGGAATCCCTGGATGGTTTAACAGTTCTAGCGTCAAGGCTTCCCGTTCAAAGAGTTCGACTAATTTGGCATGATTATCTTTAAGAACCTTCATCACTTTCCGGGTTCCCTGATCATCCACCTCAAAGACATCGGTATATTTCCGCGAATCTAATCGGCGTAGAGGTTGAATTAACCGATATCGGTCATGAATCAGTAGTGGAGTACCGCAGGTTTGGCAACACTCCAATTCATCGGGGTTTTGACGCTGTTGACAGTGGGGATTAATACAGTAAATCACATAGTTATTCAGGGTAGGAGGGTAAACCTGTACCAGACGTTGCATAAAACGTCTCTACAAATCATTCAGTTTGAACGTTTTCACATATTTTCTAATAATCGGCTGTAAGGTAAAAAAGGGTTCACTCGTCTTTTTCCGATCTCCCCCAGTCTTCTCAATCAGAGAACGTCCCCGTAAGGAGTCCAGTACCTCTAATAATTCCGAAAACGAGATAGAATTATTTTTTTGCAACGTTCTCAGAGACAGTGGCTTATCTTGACTCGCTAAACTCTGTATAATTTCTTTCTCTAAATCCGATAACTTCTCAAACTGTCGGTCGAGGTTTTCCCGAAAAATATCATCAACTAAAATAGTTTGCAGGTTGGTGAATTCCACCACATCCCCATTAAAATACTCTTGAATCGTCGCCGCGACTAACTTTAAAGCTAAAGGATTCCCTTGATAATCCCGAATCAAACTCTCCCATTTTTCCTCACCCGTTAACCCATTTTCAGCTAAGATTTGGCGGGCGGCGGCGTCGGGTAAAGGATTAAGTGGTAAGGAATGAACCGAGGGACGAGTTGTCTCTAAGCGCCGGATATCTCTCAGGGTTTCTTGAGAACAAAGTAATAAACAACTTTGATGGGACGATTCACCAACTTGTCTCACAAGTAACCCGTATTCCTCATAGTCAGGACTATAGCGTCCAAATCTATCACCACTTCGCACAATTGTCTCCACATCATCAAGGATTAATAGACAACGGTGTTGGTTTAAATAATCTCGCAACAGAGAGAGTCTCTCATTCAAGTCTCTGGGTAAATCCGATTCCACCTGATTTCCCAAAGCGACAAGCCAATCTGCTAAAAGACTGTCTAGGGGTAGCGGATTTCTAAGCGATCGCCAGATAATAAACTCAAACTCCTCCTCTATATCCTGCGCCAAGTTCACCGCCAACGTGGTTTTACCAATTCCTGCCATTCCCAGGATAGCGACTAAGCGCGAGTTATCCTTGACAATCCATTGCTTTAGCTTCTCCTGTTCCTCTTGACGCCCATACATCACCGAAATATCCGGCGCTTCTCCCCAATCTCGACGCCGAGAGGACTGAGTTTGATGGGTTTGATAAGCACAGATGAGACGCTGTTTCAATTCAACTAACTTACCCGGACCCGTTCCCGTAATCTCAAACTTGCGATAAACTTCACCCAATCGCTTCCGCAAGGCGATGGGAGTGATCCCCAGGAAGTGGGCAATCTCATCCTGAGTTGACTTGCCCGTTAGGACTAACGACAACGCCTCCAGTTCAGTGTCAGACACGCCGCGTTCATCGGTCAAGGTTTTCAGGAATTCAGGGGGAATCGGGGAAGTCAATGTCTTCGGTTCTCACGTTAGTCTGTACTTTTCATTATAGACTGTGAGACGGACAGTTTGATCCGTTCGTCCTTCGTTCGTAGTTGAGGAACTTTAGCCTTCTCCCACTATCAAGGGAAGCATCTCTAGTCTTAGTCCATTTTAATGGACTTTAGCTATCAGCCCGGAGTTTGAACTCCGGGTTCCGGACGGGTATCTGACTCAACTACCAAAAACCCAAATGTGAGGCTTCATTAACCCCATCACGGAGGCTAACGCTGCATTGATCCACCAGAAGAACGCAACGATGGAGCCGCCGCCGCGCCATAATTCACTCGGCAACCAATATTAAAGATACTGACGCCACATTCTAGGGGAACTACGTCACCGTTCCGCATGGCACTACAGCTCACATAACCATCATTGTTGGTATCTTTCATCATGCACTCAATAGGTTCTGCACCAGCACGACTAGACCACGAATTCATCCCCATCCCAGCAACAATGTGATGCCAGAAGAAAACCAGCAGGAAGAAACCCAGAAAAATTGAAACAACGGCTGTCGTGATTAATCCAGCTCTAAATTTCCAACTTTGCAGAAAATTACCGGACTGAGTTTGACTCGCGTCTGGTGTAGGAGTCGATTCATTGATTGGTTTATCTTGAGTTTCGGTCATAGGAGTACGTAATCTCTTGTGATTTTAAGATAATCGCTTATGGATCTATTCTGATTGTAGCGATCGCGCCTTTCCCCTGCTTCCCCTGCTTCCCCTGCTTCCCCTGCTTCCCTTTATTCAGCAGCCCCTACTTCAGCCCTAGCCGTACCGACAGGCACTGGGGCTGGATGGGTTGGCGAAGCCTGCTGAAGAAGGAACGTATCGCACTCCCTTGATCACCATCTGCACACCCCCTGTTGGGGAAACCGTGAAGCCGCGACGTTTGGGTTTTACGGGTTTGGTATCCCTCAGCGCTAACTGATAGTGCGACAAAATGGTCGCCAAAACCAGTTTCATTTCCATCTGCGCCAATGCCAAACCCACACAACGGCGACTACTACCTCCAAAAGGCAAATACTCGTAAGGAGAAAACTGGCGTTCTAGGAAACGTTCTGGCTGAAACTGTTCCGGTTCGGCATAGATATCTTGGCGATGATGAGTCAGGTAAATGGCAGGAAACAATGTTGTGTTGGCGTCATAGTCACGACCCATAATTTGCATCGGTGCTTTGGTAATGCGGGGGAAGGCAATAAAAGCAACCGGGTAAATCCGCAGGGTTTCTTGGCAAACGGCGGTGAGATAGGGTAATTTTGCGATCGCGATCGGTTCTGGGTGAGTCCCTAAGCTATCCAGTTCCTGTATCAGTTTTTCATAGACCTCAGGACGCTTGTGAATCCAATAAAACGCCCAGGCTAAAGCCGTCGCTGTCGTCTCGTGACCAGCAAACAGAAGCGTCATCAACTCATCTTTCAACTCCGCATCGGTCATCGGCTGACCCTGTTCATCACGCGCCGACATCATTAAACTAAGGACATCATCCCCTTCTAGATGTGACTGGTCTCGACGTTCATCAATCTCCGCTTGCAAAAGTTGATAAATTTGCTGCCTGCGCCGGACAAAGCGCCCCCAGGGACTCCACGCACCCCAGTCTTTTTGCAGAAATTTCAAAAATAGCAGACTGGAACTCACCGGGGAGTCAGTCATATTTAACAGGGCTGCTAAAAGGGGCTTGAGGCGTTGGTAACGCGCCCCTTCCTGTAGACCAAACACGGCTTGCATAATCACTTGCAGGGTAATGTCCTGCATTTGATCGCGAATACAGATTGGCTTACCCACTTGCCACTGACTGGCAACCTGTTCGGTAATGTCGCCAATTAATTGACTGTAAGCCTGCATCCGTTCTCCATGAAAGGGCGGCATAATCAAACGTCGTTGCTGGCTGTGACGGTCGCCATCAAGCAACGATAGGGAATTTTCCCCCACCAAGGATTCCCCCAACTTGTTCCCCCGCCCTGAGTCAAACCGTTTGGGATCGGTGGTAAAAATCTCCCGAATTGCCTGGGGATGGCTGAGGAAAACGAAAGGCTCAAAGTTTCTCAGATTTACGGTAAAGGTGTCCCCGTAGCGCTTGGCACAACTATCCAAGAATTCCAGAGGGTCAATAATCCACTGGATCAGTTGCACGATGGCAGGGCTTGTCGGACCTTCTGGCAGTTTCATCTTTAAAAACCTGCTGGAGACCCTCGCTTTTAGCGACGGGAGGAAAGCAGGGCAGGATGTACTACTTTCCTTGAACAAAATTGGTGGGGGAGTAGAGACGTAGCATGCTACGTCTCTACAGACTGGCACGCATCCGTAGGTAGGAACTTTAACGCTTGCCGTTAACGTAGTGCGCGTAGCACTTAGGCTGGTCAACTTAGGCTATAAGGAGCCCTCGCTTTTATCGACGGGTTGTTGACGGCAGGGTGTTTGAGTTCATGTTTCTTAGAGTAGCGAATTGTCGCCTATTGACATAACCCTGATTCTATGAAACAGATTTAATTTCTTCGGTAAATCCAGTCTGATTACCTTAAATTATCACTGCATAACCCAAAATTGATTAAGTTTAACAACCTTTAGGTTGCAAAACATTGTAAAATTTTCATAAAGTTAATCTACCGATACAATTATTTAAGGTACTCAGCATGACTGCAACAACCCCAAAAACTACGTCACCCGTTCCAGCCTTTTGCGAAGGCATCCAATATTTTGGGCAAGCCTTACCAGGTTTGGAGACGTATGGTGGAAAACCTGCCATTGCTGAGGACAAGGTTGCGATCGCCTCCCCATCTGACCCAGCGGCTGTCTTCCAAACTCTCCTCGCGGCTGATGCCCTGCGTTACCTAACCCTGCAAGTCACGGCATCCAAAGCATCCGGTCATCCCGGCGGATTTGCCAGCGTCGCCGAAGGCATCGCCGCCTTAATCATGCTGGGCTATAAAAATATTATTACCGAAGTTGGACACCATGCCCCCGGCTTTTACAGCACCATGTTCTTAGACCGTTCCCTAGAGGACATGGGGATTACCACCGTGCAACAGATGCGGGAACGCTTCCGGGAAATGCATGGACTCCTAGGACACCTATCCGGTCAAATTCCTGGACTACTGAACCCCGCTGGACCCCTGGGACAAGGGCAGCATTTCGCCATGGCGGGGGCGTTACTCCACCGGGATACCCTCTTCCCCGTAACGATTGGCGACGGGGGGATTGGTGAACCTTACGTAATGAGTAGTTTTGGTCACTTCCACACCGCCTATCCCGATGTCACCAACTTCCTGCCCATCTTAGTTTGGAATGGATACTCCCAGGAACACCACAGCATGGTATCCACCAAACCCAACGAAGAGATGATTGAATATTGGGAAGGGAATGGATTTAAAGAAATTATCCTCGTCAATGCCAAAGACTTTGACGACGCCAACCAACCTGGTGAATATGTGGATAGCACCGCCTTTTCCTGGGAAAAACGATTGGAATTTACCAAAGCTGTATTAGAAGCGACAGACAAAGCCGCTAAATCTGCCCTGGGCGGTAAGCTTACCGTACTGATTATCAAACAGCTTAAAGGCGCTGGTGTCCATGCGCGAGGTGCTAAAGCCCACAACCTCTACGGCTACCATACCTTAGACAATGAAGAGATTGTCCAGGCTTTGAAACAACGTGCCTTACCCCCAGAAGCGTGGCAACTGGTACGCACCAACTCTGAACGGGCGGCTGGGGGTCCGGCGTCCCATCAGGTGGTGACGGAGAAGGAGTTATCGTTACCGGATTTAGGCACATTACCCTTAAACGAATTTGAAATTAAGGGTGATAAGCAAGTGGCGACGACGGCGATGGGGGCGTTAGTTGCCCATGTGGGGAAACAAGACCCTAACTTTATCATTTCTAACGCGGATGGGAATGCCGCCTCTGGGATTAATAATGTTAACGTGGCGCTGAAGATTCTCCATCCTACCGTCGATGACCTCTATTATCAGGGACCCAAGGGTCAGGTATACGAACCCTTAAGTGAAGATGCTTGTGCGGGGTTAGCGGCGAGTTTAGCCTTGTTTGGTTCCCGTACTCTCTGGTGTTCCTATGAATCCTTTGCCGTGAATGGGTTACCGATATGGCAAACCGTTACCCAAGCCATGGCAGAATTGCGCCGTCCAACACCTGCGACAATTACCTTATTTACCGCTGGGGCATTGGAACAAGGGCGTAACGGTTGGACTCACCAGCGTCCAGAGATTGAAAATTACTTTGCTGCCATGATGCGGAATGGTAATGTGTTTCCCTTATTTCCCTGTGATGCTAATAGTATCCAGGTGTGTTATGACTGGGCGCTGACAATGAAGAATAAGGGGATTACGATTACAGCGAGTAAGTCTCCTTTACCGGTATTAACGACATTTGAACAAACCCGTCAAGCGTTAAAAGATGGCGGTGTGGTACTCCATGAAACCGAAGGGAGTCAGAAAGTCGTGTTTGCCGTGGTTGGCGATATGCCACTGATTCCCGTCTTAGATGCAGCCGTTCACCTGGAAAATGAAGGGATTGGCGTGCGAGTTGTTTCGGTAATTAGTCCCCGACGTTTGTATCGTCCCCATGATGTGGCGTGGGAAACCTGTAAGGAACCCGATAGCCACTTTTTAAGTGATCAAGGGTTTGAACAATTGTTTGGTGGCGATGCATTGATTGGCGTAACCGGGGGTGCCAGTGCCATGCTGGAACCGTTGATGTTACGGAGTACCGTCAAGCGGGATATTTTTGCCTGGAAGCGTGGGGAAACGGCATCGAGTGCAGGTCAAGTTATGGCGTTTAATGGGTTAACGGCAGAGAATTTGGCAAAGCGAGCGACTGAGTTAGTTGGATAAGATTGATTTAAATTAGGGCTTGCTGAATCAGGATTGTAGAGACGTTGCATGCAACGTCTCTACTCTTGGGTAGGAGATTGTTACAATAGAGCCAAAAATGAGGGTTAAATCATCATTTATGACTATCTCACTATCTGTGCAAACAATAATTGAATCCATTGAAGCCCTTTCTGTTGAAGAGCAGGCTTTATTATTTGAACAACTTTACAGGCGAAGACTGGAAAAGCAGCGTCAAGAGAATATCAAGGAAATAGCTGAGACAAAAGAGAATAAGCCAGTAACAGGCAAGTCTCCTCAATCTCAGAATCCTTTACTACAGGTTCCTGCTACGCTCAAAAATAATCCCTTATTTGATGAGGTATTAGGATACATAGCAGCCTATCGTCATGAACTAGATCAGGAAACAGAAGCTTATTATCGTCAACGTGACACCGAGGTTCAAGCCAAGTGACTCGATACATTCTGGACACTGATCATGTCACACTTTTGCAACAAGTTCATCCAATTGTTACCCAGCGTGTTAGTGCAGTTAATTCCAATAATATTGATGTGACTGTCGTAACCGTTGAAGAGCAAGTACGGGGATGGCTAAGTGCGATCAGAAAAGCATCCCAATCCTCCCAACCTGAACGATTAATATGGGCTTATAGAGGATTGCGAGACGTGGTGAAATATCTGAGCCGATTAAACCTAATTGACTTTAGTGAAGCGGCTTATGCTCATTATCAGGAGTTGCGTCGTCAAAGAATACGCATTGGCACACAAGATTTGCGAATCGCCGCTATTGTGCTGGCAGAAAATTCTATTCTCGTTACGCGCAACCAGCGTGATTTTGCACAAGTGCCTGGTTTGGTATTTGAAGATTGGACAGTACCGAATTGAGATAGCAGAAACAGAAACAAGTAAAAATGAATTCGATACAAATTGAAAGCTGGGCATTGAGAGTGATTGATTGCGTCAAAAAGGGTCAACCTAACGAAGATTTTCTAGTTGAGTTGAAGCGAGATTGGATAGAAAAAGAAAAAGCGGCTCGTCGAATCGCAGGTCATGCCAATGCGGCGCGAGGAGAAAATATACTTTGGTTAATAGGTGTTGATGGAAAACAAGGTGTTATTGGAGTTAATACTACCGATATTGCTAGTTGGTATTCTACTGTAGAGTCTTGCTTTAATGAACTAGCCCCAAGAATGATACCATTAAATATTCCTGTAGATGGGAAAACAGTTGTAGCTTTACTGTTTGAAACTGATCACGCTCCTTTTGTCGTTAAAAATCCGGTTTATGGATCTAAAGGCGCAGGTGCTGTTGAGCTTGAAGTTCCTTGGCGTGAAAACACATCGGTAAGATCAGCACGTCGTTCGGATCTGATTCGATTACTAGCACCACTCGAACGGCTACCAGAAATTGAAATTATTGATTGTGACTTTATCGCAACAATAGAAAAAACAGACGATCGAGGGCATTACACTCCTGATGAATTACGGTTGAGTTTAGAATTGTATATTGTTCCTCACAATAAGAACCGTATAGTTATTCCTATTCACCGATGTAAAGTAGAATTTGAAATTATCGGAATTCCCAGAATTAAATCTAATTGGCTCAGCTTAGAACCAGCTACAAATTATTGTGGATGGGGAGATCCAAGTATATCTGTCCCTTTAACAATTCAAAGTACAGGACACGAAATCATAATTGATGCTCCTGGTAAGCTTGTACTAAAAGCAACAGCAGAAAGACCATCCTTGCCAGAGAACGCCAAAAATTGTGATATTCGTATTTTCATTCATCTTTTACCAACTGGTACTGATCGCCCAGTTGTCTTAACTAAGACATTGCCTTACCCAAAAGAACAATGACGGTTCATATTGTGGGGTCTTCCGTAGTAGGGGCGCAAGTGAATTGTTAAGCTTATATCGGCTAAGTCATGGCTTACTCATTGCTGATAGTCTTATTGCTGCTACTGCAATAGTGTATAACTGCCCATTCATTACTAACAATCAACGCGATTACAGATTCATTCAAGGTTTAAACCTCTTATCGTATCCGTAAAGCAATCGAATTATATTAGTAAGCTAATGTTAGAAAGCTTAGTTTATAGGTTTGGTCTTTGGAAAGTAGACTCTCGCCTTCTCGTACTCGCCTAGGAGAACCCGAAAGGTAGAGTAACCCAATGCAAGCGGGTTAGACTGTTGGGTTTCGCGATCGCTCTACCCAACCTACTTGAATTTACCCACAATAAAAATGACAGTTTATATTGTGTAGATGTAATATTAAATTAGTTAGAGAAGGGCTACAGATATGACTCTGGCATCAAATGAAAAAGGGGCAATCATCTGTACAGAAAGGGGACTGACTATCCTAGGGACACGCATCACCCTCTATGATGTGATGGATTTTTTGAAAGCTCAGTATCCCCCTAAGTTGATCCGCGATAAATTTAACCTTACGGATGAGCAAATTAATGCAGCATTGTCTTATCTTGAAGCCAATCGCACTCAAGTAGAAGCTGAATATCAACACGTTCTCCAAACCAGAGAAGAAATTCGCCACTATTGGGAAGAGCGCAACCGCGAACACTTTGCCCGAATTGCTACAATGCCCCGTAAACCAGGTCAAGCAGCTTTATGGGCAAAGCTAGAGGAGCAAAAAGCCAAACGCGCCTCAAAATCGCCATGAATTTTCTGGTAGACTACAATCTTGATGGATATGCCCTGGTTTTTCTTGGAATCTTAACCAAAGGGTGTTGGCTGGAGTTTCTGTCTATCCAGTTTGTAACGTTTACAGAAGCTGGATTGTCGATGGATAGTAGCGATCGCATTGTCTGGAATTATGCTCAAGCTAACCATAAGATGATTCTCACAGCGAACTGGAATATGAAGAGTGATGATTCTTTGGAGCAAATCATACGCCAAGAAAACACGTCGAATTCATTTCCTGTCGTTACAATTGGTAGTCTTGATCGCCTTGACGAATTTGACTATCGAGAGCGATGTGTTGAACGCCTCATCGAGATTGTACTGGACATTGAGAACTATATGGGAGTTGGTCGCTTATTCATTCCATAGTGCCAGATAAAGGAGCGAATTCATGAAAATACAATACCCTCTGTTTTCCCAAGTTGCCCTGGCTCAAGACTTACCTGAATACAACCTAAAACGGGGAGATATTGCAACAATTGTGGAATATTACCATAAGGCAGAAGGTGAAGAGGATGGATACAGCTTGGAAGGATTTGATCTGCCTCAAGTAACAATCGAGGTTGCCGCCTCGCAAATTATCCCCGTCCTCTAGTATACAACTTTTTTATACCTTTCACAAATAATCAATAATCCCTTATTTGATGAGGTATTAGGATATCGCTGACATGAGCGAGGTTCGTAGTTGCGCTTTAGCGCCATATAGCGGGTTACAACTCAGTTGAATACACTTTATGCTCAGATAACTTGATATCATAAATGTTTGCTGTACTCCACCAAGTCGCAAACTGCTATAAACCCTCGCCTCATCTACTATAATTAAGGAGTGTAACATTCCTTGCCTGTCAGTGCCATTGAACTTAAGCTAAACTGATCTTTAAACGAGAGTTTTATATCTCTAAACTTATTCAGCATGTCTGAGCGAGATTACGATTGGAAAAGGTTTTGGTGTCCTCGATCAGGTTATATTGATCTCAGCGATCGCGGATATTTGGTCGATCCAGAATCAGAATGGGGACAGCACTATAATCCTAACCTTGTGACGCTTGAGGCGATCGCTGATATTCCATGCCTAGTTTTACTGGGAGAGCCAGGTATTGGCAAATCTCAGGAGATGAAAAACTTGAGAAAGTATACAGAAGGGACAACGAACCAAACTTATAAAGTCCTTGCACTCAATCTTCAAGCCTATGGCAGCGAGGAGCGGCTAGTTCGCAATCTATTTGAATCTAGACGTTTCACTGACTGGATAAACGGTACACACCGCCTCTATGTATTTCTGGATAGTTTGGATGAAGGTTTGCTGAGGATTGAAACCTTAGCAACATTGCTAGTTGAAGAACTTGGTAATGAGGAATACCGCGACCAACTTAGTCGCCTCTATCTCCGAATAGCGTGTCGGACGGCTGTTTTCCCAAATGTTTTGGAAGAAGGATTAGACAAACTTTGGACGAAGGACAATTTAAGCATCTACGAGTTGACTCCACTACGTCGAATTGATGTAGAGAGATCTGTAGAGAGATGTGGCTTAGAGCCTGCTGCATTTATGGACGAGGTTGATCGCAAAGGTGCTGCACCATTCGCAATCAAACCAATTACGCTGGACTTCCTTGTGAATATTTTTCAGCGTAACAATGGACAGTTTCCTGCCAATCAGCGGCTCGCAGATCTCTACCTTCAAGGATGTAGTGTACTTTGTGAAGAACCGAGAGAGAAAAACTATCATCCGCAAAGAAAACCTAATAATCTTGAGGTTGAACAGCGTCTGATTATTGCAGCCCGTATTGCTGCTGTCACCGTTTTTGCTAGACGATTTGCTGTTTGGATTGGACAAAACAGGGGAAACGTTCCTGATGAAGATGTTCTGCTTGGAAAACTATGTTTAGGAAGTGAAACCGCTAATGGAAGAGTTTGCCCAGTTACCGAAAACGCAATTAGAGAGGTTTTAGACACTGGACTGTTTTCATCTCGCGGCACAAATCGAATGGGATGGGCACATCAAACTTATGCTGAATTTTTAGCCGCCTGGTATTTGCTACAGCACAATGTTAGTTTGGCTCAAGTTTTGGCTCTGATTATTCATCCAGATCAGAGAGTTGTTCCTCAATTACAGGAAACAGCGGCTTGGCTAGCTAGTATGATGCCTGACTTGTTTCAGGAAATTATGAAAACTGATCCAGATGTACTACTTAAAAGTGATATCGCCACCACAGACGAGTCGAATAAAGCCAAATTGGTTGAATCACTACTCAGACTACATGATGAAGAAAAGTTATCATTTTTTCAATATTTGCGGTATGACAATCTGAATCACTCAAAATTACCAGACCAACTGCGTGCCTATATTTGTGATTCGACGAAGAGCCAATGGTCAAGGCTTACCGCGATCACTATTGCACTTCACTGTAATGAGAAAGCTGTACAAGATTGTTTGGCAGATGTTGCGCTTGATCCGACACAATCCCATGAAATTAGAAAACATGCAGCTTGTACAGTGTGTTACGTTGGTGACGAAAGTACCAAAGCACGATTTAAACCTCTTGCACTTGGCGAAGCGGGAGATGATCCAAACGACGAACTAAAGGGTTATGGACTCCGGGCTGTTTGGTCAAACCACATGACAGTTGAAGATGTATTAAATTGTTTCTCGCAACCCAAATCAAGAGGTGTTATCCCTACTATCGGCGGCGTATATCAGAAGTTCATAGCGTGGGAGTTTGCCCAGCGTCTTCAGTTAGCTGATTTGCCAGTAGTACTTCAATGGATTGGGAAACAAGTATCTAGGCGTGAACTTCATTATCCATTTAACAAACTTGTCCATACAGTCATTTTCACAGCATGGGAGCATCTTGAAAACCCAGAAATCATGAGAGCTTTTGCTCAAGTTGTCTTTATTGGTATGAATAGACATTTGATATTTGGGAATCCTCGTAGCAATACATTATTTAAAAAAGAGTTGACAGGAAATCAGCATAAACGACGCCAACTCATAGAAGCAATCATTTCAATACTTCCCGATTCAGCGAAAGAACCGGGGTGGTTACTAGGTGATAGTGAGTACAGTCCACTAGTGATTTTAGAAGAAGATTTTTTGTGGTTGATAGAATGTCTACGAAAATCAAAATCTGATCGCCTTCAAAAGGTATATGCGTACTTAATTTACCAAAAGCTAGATTGGAATAGTTCAGGACAATTGAGTACTATTATCAATATCAGTCAGTATAATTCGATTTTGAAATCAAAATTTACGTCATATCTAGAACCAATAGAACTTGATTCAGCCAAGGCAAAACAAGCAAAAGCAAGTTATTTAGAATTGCAAAATTTGTTAAAACCTCCTGAACCCGAACCATTACTCGATCCACCACCTAAGCAAAGAGTGCTTGCAGCAATAGACAAGGTTGAAGCAGACCAACCTCAACTCTGGTGGCAAATATGTGTTGAAATGACACTGATGCCAAGAAGTACTAACGATAACCACTATGATATTTTGACGCCAGATATAACAAGATTACCTGGATGGGAAGAAGCGGAAGCAGATACAAAAGCGAGAATTGTCAAAACTGCCAAACGCTACCTTGATGCTGGAGATCCAGAAACTCAAACATGGATGAGAACAAATAATCTCTCTCATCCTGAATTTGCTGGCTACCAAGCACTGCATCTTATTGCCAAGCAAGAGCCGGAATTTATCTCAACTATTTCCTCCGATCTATGGACAAAGTGGATACCCCTTATTCTTAAATCTATAAGTTTATTTGATGGCAATGGAGCAAGAGAAAATGAATTCTGCCGACAGATAGTGAAAACAGCATACCAGAGCGCTCAAAATGAATTTATCGAAGCACTGCTCTGTTTGATGATTCAAAATGCTTATCAGCCTCACGCTTTTGATCGTAATGATGTCTATCGATTGACAAGTGATTTACTGGATCAGTGTCTAGCGAGTTTGATTCTCAGTCGGGTTCACGATGAAGACTTGAATGCTGGAATGTTGGAAATTTTGCTAACAGATATTTTTAATTATGACGTTGATCAAGCTACAGCTTTAGCCCTACCTTTTATTTCTAAACTAATACCTGAATCAGGAGAAGCAAGGGCTAAAGCGATTGTTGCTGCGCGTCTGCTTGCAAATTACCCAAATAACTCTAGTTGGTCAGTTCTGTGGTCTACTATACAACAAGATCATGAATTTGGTCGGGAAGTATTGGAAGCTATTGCATTTCAAGCTACCTGTAAAGGTAAAATTGAACAGGAGCTTAAGGAAGAATATCTAGCTGATTTATACATTTTCCTTTCCCAGCAATACCCAGAGGTTGAAGAGCCTGAACCTGAGACGAATGAACTCATTGGTATTCAAGCTCAAATACTAGAATCAATTGGTAGTGTGAGATTGTGGAAAAACTATATTCTACAACGCCTGCAAGAACGAGGTACTCCAGAAGCGTGCGACGCACTACGAAAAATTATCCGTGAGCTTCCAGATCAAAAAGATAAACTACAACAGAGGCTACTGGAAACCGAGATTTTAGCACGTCGCAAAACCTGGAAACCACCTCAACCAGAAGCGTTACTTCAACTTGTTAGCGATAAAAATAAGCGTCTTGTTCAAAATGGTCAACAACTTCTCAATGTGCTGATTGAATCTCTAAAGCGTCTTGAACTAGAACTTCAAGGAGAAACCCCTGCTGTTAGAGATTTATGGGATAAGGTTGGCGACAAGACTTTCAAACCCATAGATGAAAATGCCTTTTCGGATTATGTAAAACGATTTCTTGATAAAGACTTGAAATCAAGAGGCATTATTGTCAATCGTGAAGTAGAACTGAGGCGTGGTTATGGAAATGAACCTGGAGAGCGAACTGATATTCATGTAGATGCTGTCCTCAAGCGACCCAATGGTGAAACTTATGACTCGATAACTGTAATCATAGAAGTTAAGGGGTGTTGGCATAGTGAAGTTAAGACGGCAATGGCTACTCAGCTTGTTGAACGTTACTTAAAAGATAATGTTTGTAGTTATGGTTTGTATTTAATTGGCTGGTTCAGTTGTCCTCAATGGGATGATCAGGATTCAAGGAATAAAAAAACGCAAAAGATTGGTATTGATAAAGCTAGAAATAAATTTGACAAACAAGCTGAAGAAATCTCTTTATCCGGTAATGTAGTTCGAGCGTATGTACTGAACACGAGCCTACGATAAGTTAACAAGGAAAACCCATGCAAATCACAATCAACATACCCAAAGACTTAGAACAAAGGCTGATCCAACAAGCTACCCAACTCAATATTCCCCTTGAAAGCTTTATCCTCCAATCCTTGCGTCAACTGACTCAAACAACCCAAAACAAAGTTGCCTGTTGGTCAGATACTATCCTTAGCTATAAAGGTGATCCTGACTTTCCAGCATTTGAATCTTACCGTGATGAACTTCTACCCCCCCGCGAACCGGAGTTATTCTAATGCGCTACCTACTTGATACCTGCGTCATTAGCGACTTCATCAAAGGGGAAACCGGTACCCAAGCCCGACTCAAGCAAACGCCGCCAACTGATATTGCGATTTCCGTAATTACGGTTATGGAATTGCGCTATGGGTTACAACTCAACCCTCAACGCACCCAGAAAATTGAACCCGTTATTACCAGTTTTCTCAGTTCCATTACTCTGCTTCCTTTTGGCATTCCAGAAGCAGAACAAGCAGCTCAAATTCGTGCCATTCTCAGATCTCAAGGACAGCCAATTGGCGCTTACGACGTGCTAATTGCTGCTACTGCCCTTCAGTACAACCTCGTCATGATTACTGCCAACCAACGGGAATTTGATCGAGTTCCTGGTTTACAAACTGAAAACTGGCGACAGTTATAGAAGAGCAAATTGGGTGTGTATTGTTCAAAAAAACGAGTAATAAAAAATTCGTTGTCCATTCAACTATTGTAGATATATAACTAATGTTAGAAAGGTTAGAACTTCATAATTTTAAAAGCCATCAATCTACACAACTTACTTTTGATCGTTCCCGTTTACATGCCATTGTCGGGCAAAACAGTGCTGGCAAAACATCAGTCCTGCAAGCGTTGCATTATCTCAGTCGATTGGCTGGCTCAGAATTTAAATATATCTTCCAGCAGGAAAGATCACCTCAATTTATTACAACGACAGGCAAAAAAAATATGTCGGTTATTGCCAGCGGTTTTTGGGGATATAACAAGCGGCAAGATTGGCAAGCATCCTATAGCTGGACACAAGAAAAGCCTGATTATTGGTATCCAAAGGCATCGTGGAAAGTAGATGACAAACTCGATAACTGTGAGGGATGGCAAAGCTCACTAAAAGATGCGGAATATCCCATTCCTCAGTCTCTCAGACATACAGTTTATCTTAAGCTAATAGCCAGTAATCTTGCCAAAGCAGCGTACAGTGATGAAATTACACCGCGAGTTGAGTATGATGGTTCGGGACTAGCGCCGACTCTGGACTTTCTGCGTAATGAAAATCCTGATAACTTTCAAGCTTTAGAGGAAAGGTTAAGGCAAATTGTACCCGGTATACGCAAGGTAGGCGTCAAGCGAGCAAAGGTTGTTGTCAATCGCCAGCGTTCCCTTGAAGTCAATGGTAAATTTATTCCTTATGAAGAAACTCAGGAACTTACCGGACAAGAAGTCGTACTTGATATGAATAGTGGTGAGCGTATACCCGCCCATTCCGTTAGCGAAGGAACGATACTTACCCTCGGATTACTGGCTGTGCTGATGACTCCTAATCAACCCAATTTGGTTTTACTTGATGATATTGAACAGGGACTCCATCCCAAAGCCCAACGGGAATTGATGACTGTTTTTAAGGAAATTATTCAAGACAACCCCAATTTGCAAATTATCTTTTCGACTCACTCTCCCTATATCATTGATGAACTGGTTCCTGCTCAAGTACATGTTTTAAATAATACCGATTCCGGCTTCACCGTCTCCAAGCGGTTAGATGAACATCCTGATGTGGAATGGGCAAAACAAACGTTAACAACGGGTGAGTTTTGGGATGCTGAGGGGGAAGATTGGGTTGTTGTAGGAGAAGGAAGTGATTGAGTTTATTGTTATCGTGGAAAGTGGGGCAGATGCACGAACCGCTACAAAATTAGCTGAACGTGTTCTGGTTGAGAAAGTAGATTGGTTAGATGAGGATAATCTTCAGTACTTTTTCCAGTGGAGTGGATTACAAAATGGGACACAACATTCCTGCTGGAGAGACATTGGTAAAATTATTGACGAGGCAAAAGAACAACTGAGATTTAAACCGCCACGATTTCTGGGTCATGATAGCAAGGGTGAACCGTTGAAAGCTGATGGTGCAATATCTATAAAAGTCCTGAATTTGGTTCGTTTCCTGCAAAGAACGCGACAGATTAAGGCGGTTCTCTTTATCCGTGATTTAGATAATCAACCTGAGCGCCGCCAGGGGCTTGAACAAGCACGCTTAGAACAGGTTAATCGACAACCTTTCTTGGAAATTATTATTGGTACAGCGAATCCAAAACGTGAGGCATGGGTTTTGAATGGATTTGTTCCCTTGAATCAACGGGAAAAACAAATTTTAGCAGAGATAAAAACTAGATTAACGTTTGACCCTTGTACGGAATCACACAGATTACGCTCTACTTCACGGAAAGAACCTGATCGAATTAGAAATGCGAAAGTCATAGTTGAACAGCTAACGGACGGAGATATGAGACGCGAACAGCAGTGTTGGGAAGATACAGATTTAGAACTTCTGCGCGAAAGAGGTATTCATACAGGTTTGGTAGACTATATCGGTGAAGTTGAGCAACGATTACCCGCTCTAATTCAATAGATACTGAAACTTGTCTGGATTGGCTTAATTATTACTAAGCATTTGTGTACTCACCCGAAAAGTTTAAATTTACTATGACTATACAACTTACAGAACAACTCAACCCAGTTAACGACCAGTATTTTATCCTACCCGGACGTTATAATTGGCAGCAATTCAAGGCAATTCAAGCCGTGATGCAAGAGGTTCCTGGATTAAAATTAACGTATCTTGATGGGTGTGTGGAGTTCATGACGACAGGTGAAGACCATGAAATGATTAAAAAATTTCTAGCGATTCTCATAGAAGCCTATTTATTTGAAACGGGGATTCGATTTATCCCGATTGGCAATGCCACTCGTGAAGCAGAAACGAAAGGGGCTTCCTTTGCTCCCGATGAGTCTTACTATATTGGCACAAAGAAAGACCATCCTGATCTGGCAATTGAAGTGGCTCTCACCAGTGGCGGAACGGATAAACTCAAAAAGTACAAGCGGTTTCAAATTCCTGAAGTTTGGTTTTGGCAAAAGAATAAGATTTTAATCTACCATTTTCGGCAAAATGACTATGAGCAAGTTGAGCGCAGTGAGTTTTTACCCAACTTGGATTTAGAGTTGCTGGTGCGCTGTGTGTTAATGTCTGATATAGTTGAGGCGAGAATGGCGTTTATTGATGGGATACGACAGAACAAAAGCTGATCCAACAAGGCGATTGAAATCGCTGCTACACAAACAAAGTCCGCCTGCGCGGACTGGGTTATAACGGGGGTAGCGTTCCCCGGATTTGTTATGACATTACGGTTCCCGTGATCACGGTTATGGAATTGCGCTATGGCTTATATGATGTCCAGACCCATCACCCTTAATAAAAAAGCCCGAAACCCTTGCGATTACAGCATTGCTATTATGGGCAATTCACCGGACTTGATATTACAACTCAACCCTCAACGCGCCCATAAAATTGAACCCGTTTTAACGGGTTTTAGCTTTTAGCCCTAACTTTAGTTAAGGGCTTAAGTTAACTCTAGCGATACGATTATGGCGCTAAAGCGCAACTACAAACATTAAATTCCATGGCTTTTGCCAATCACCCAATGACGACGAAAGAAACGAGCCAGCGCTGATTCTTCTAGGGGTAAGTAAATTGGACGCCCATGGGGACAGGTGCGGGGATGGCGGGTCATTTTCCATTGATTTAATAATGTCTGCATCTGCTCTAACGTTAAGGGTGTGCCATTGCGAATTGCACTGCGACAAGCTGTGGCAACTTGTGCGTTTTGTAAGTCTCCACCTAAACTGAGTTCTAATAGGGCATCAGCACAGTCGTCTCGCTGATGGAGTAGGGCGGGTGCGTTACGAACTGCCCACATTTGATCGCCAAAGGGTTCTATTTCTAAGCCAATCCGTTGCAGTTGTTCGAGTTGAACGGGGGTTAAATGGTTGAGAATTACGGGCGGTTCTAGGGGAACAAGTTGCCAGCGATCGCACAGTTGTTCGTACAAGACTCGTTCATGGGCGATATGCTGCTCAATTAACCACATTCCTGTATCATGTTCTGCCAGAATATACATTTTATGTACCTGAGCAACGGCTTTTAATTCAATTAAGCCAATGTCGGAAGGATTACGTTCCGGTTTTGGCGATTCATCCAGGTGATAAACTCCCTTTTTTGCTGAGGCTGTCAGTAATTTGCCGACGCGATGGGATTGAGAGGCGGTGTCGAAATTTTCCGCCCCAATCCGCAGGGCTTGTTCAATGGCTTGGCTAATCTGTTCTTGCCAATAGGAAAGGGAATGCAGATAAATTTCGGCTTTGGCGGGATGACGATTCCAATCAATTTGGCTGGGGCAAATTTGTAGGTGAAGAAAACAAATCGGATAGCGATCGCGCGGTAAGGTTTTCGCCATAGCGGTGAGAATCGTCTGTTCCAATTCTGGCGATCGCACTAACCGTCCATTCGTTGCTACTTTAACCCAATCTGGGCGGCGACGGTGACAGCGATCAGGCAATCCTAACACTAAATGTAGAGACGCACCATGGCGCGTCTTTGGGGTTGAGTTGTAAGTAAACTCCTTTGTCTCCTGCGTACCTTTGTTCCCCTGATCTGGTGTGGGAACATCTAGGGTTAATTGCTGCAAATCATGCACGCGCACTTGTTTGAGGAGTTGCGGGATGATTTGTTGAGCCGTTTTACCCGGACTAATTGTAAACCAGGAGCGATCGCTTTGTTGAACTTGCCAGGTCACCGATGGATGGCAAAGGGCTATATTCTGTATCGTGGCTTGGATTATGCGTTGTTGTTGGCTTCTCGACGGTAATCCCTGACGACGCAGACGCCACTTGCCAAATAGATTCGAGACAGTCACCACCGTACCTGGCGCGATCGCAACCGCTTCTGTGTCTTCTGCTTCTCCCTGGGTATTATACGTACAGCGCCATCCCTCAAAACCTGTCAGTCGGCTGCATATCTCTAATTCGGCTAACGCTGCAATACTATGCAGGGCTTCACCGCGAAATCCCAAGCTGGTAATCTTGTATAAATCATCGCGACTTTGAATTTTGCTGGTACTGTGGGGTGATGCAGCTTGTTGTAAATCTGTCAAGTCCATACCCGTACCATTATCTGCCACGCGCACACGCCACAAATCAAACCATACAGCCACAGCGATGCGTGTCGCCCCAGCATCTAAAGCATTTTCCACTAATTCTCGTACTACGGCGGCTAAGGAATCAATCACCTCGCCAGCCGCAATTAAGTTAACAACCTCCGTCGGTAGGGTTTGAATCGAACCAGTCATAGTTTGCAGTAGGGGCGGGGTTAGCACTGTTGCGTTTCGCTGTTGATGATAACGTTTTCTCAAAACACTGATTTCACAGATTTATAGAAACGGTAGTGGTGGGCTGTCACAGGTTAGTCACACTGATTTCACGGATTTACGGTAGCGGTGGAAACACTGATTTCACAGATTTATTGAAACGGTAATGGTGGGCTGTCACAGGTTAGTCACACTGATTTCACGGATTTACGGTAGCGGTGGGGCTGTGATACCAAATCCGGGTTAGCCATCCCCTTTATAATCTAGTCCGCGCAGGCGGACTTTGTTTGTGTAGCTGCGACTTCTAGTCGCCAAGGCAAAAAGGGGGTTTCTGATTTCTTGTCTGTGTTAATCTGTGTCATTTAATCGTGAGACTTCTGGAGAGTGTCATTCAATCTGTGTAATCTGTGTTTCGGAGAAGCTCTAATTTAAATTTTTCTCCCCCTGCTCCCCCTGCTTCCCCTGCTCCCCCTGCTCCCCCTGCTCCCTCTGCTCCCCCTGCTTCCCCTGCTTCCCCTGCTCCCCTTGCTCCCTCTGCTCCCCCTGCTTCCCCTGCTCCTAGGGGTAACGTGACTTTAAACGTTGTACCCACACCCACTTCACTGTGAACCGCCAATTTCCCCCCATGTAAATCAACCGATTTTTTGACAATGGATAAACCTAATCCTGTTCCCTGAATATTGCCCACATTTTTAGCCCGATGAAAGGACTCAAAAAGCCGCTTTTGGTCTTCTGGAGGAATACCAATTCCTTGATCTTGAATTTCAAAAAGAACCTGCTGTTCTCGACAGTGACAGTTAAACTGCACGGTAGAACCTGGCGGTGAATACTTTACCGCATTTGTCAGCAAATTGGTTAAAATATGCCGCAGGAGTTTTTCATCCATGCAAGCCTTGCTCACCCTACCCGAATCGACAAATCTGATTTCATGCTGCTTGCCGATACCTAATTCAATGTCTTCAACTAAATCGCTGCATAACTGGTTTAAATTTAAGGGGTGAGGATTAAACTCCAATTTGCCCGATTCCGCTTTGTTGACAATCAACACATCATCTAACAGGGTTGTCATGCGGTTCACTGAGTCTTTAATTCGATTAAAGTGTTTGAGCTTTTTCTCCTCCGCCCAATTATTACTATACTGTTCCAGTAATTCTGTCGAGGAAAAAACCGCCGTTAAGGGAATCCGGAATTCATGACTCGTCATGGAAATAAAGCGAGATTTTAGTTCCGTAAGTTCTTTTTCTCGCTCTAGTGCCTGAAGCATTTCCGCTTCCAAAAGTTTACGCTGGGTCACATCTCGACCGACATAGACGAAATTGAGTGAACCTTCTAGATCAGTTATCAGAGCCGAACAAGAAAACGCTACAGCCACGGTTTCACCCTGTTTAGTCAGGCAATTTAATTCGATGTCCTGAAATGTCGAACTATCCGGTGATAAACGACTTAAGTTATTTAAAAAGTCTTGATTTTTAATAATTTTGGTAATCGGTTGCCCCACTAATTCGTCTATCTTGTATCCAAATAGAGTTTGTGCGGCACGGTTTGCCGTTTTGATGTCTCCTGAAGCTGTAGTGACTAATAGGGCATCAGCCATTGAACTGATAATTTTATCAATATAATTTTTAGAATGAGTTAGCGCACTTAATAACAGATTAGTTTCATTTGATTTTTGAATTAATTTTTGCTGTAACCTCATCCGTTCGGTGACATCTTTAAATAAAAGAATTAAATGACTTGCATTATCATCTTGATGGTGACAAATATGCAAATCAAAATAAAAAGGAGAATCAGTCACTTTAGCTGTGTGATGCTGATCAGCTCGAACAATCCCTGCTAACTGAAAACTCATCTGCCGTCCTGTTAAAATGTCCATCATTATCCCTTCCATACCAACTAATTCCGGAAAGGCTAAGCGGACATCTTCGCCAAATTTTAAATCTTGAGGAGATTCCGCAAAATTAGGAACACCGTCAGACAACTCTTGAACGAGTAACTCGTGATCAAGGGTGAGATACTCGTAGTCGGGTGCTAATAGTTTTAAGTGGGACGGCATACAAATTCTAAGCCTTTAATATCTGAGCAGCAAGTTGTCCAAAAATCTCATCGACATAAGCACCTGTTTTCGCTGAGGTTTGATAAAGTCCTGCTTCGGGATTTAATTCTTTATCCTGAACGATTTGAACCAGTTGGTTCAGTTTTTCCGGTTCGACTAAATCCGATTTATTTAAGGCAATGGCAATTTTGCCTTTGGGATTAACCGATAGAAACAGGTTAACGTGTTCATCTAATCGCTCAACGGTTTCCAGGCGGCTGACATCAGCCACGACGATGACACCACTTGCCCCCTGTAAGTAACTGGGAGCGATGGATTTAAATTTAGTATGTCCTTCCAAGTCCCAGATGAGCAACTGTAAATTTACGGATTCTAGGGTTTTCCGGGAGATCTTCACACCGACGGTGGACAGATACTGATCGCTAAACTGGCGTTCGACGAAACGGCGAATCAGGCTGGTTTTGCCTACGCCAAAGTCACCGACGAGACAAATTTTCTTGGATATTTTAGCCATTGGTTATTGGTCATTTGTCATTGGTCATTGGTCATTGGTCGTTGGTTTAGAGTAATCCTTCCCAACGCGCTTGCGAGTCGGGTATGCTGTTAACGGGCGATCGCCTCAAATTCGACGAATCGGCTGTACTTATGGGGTTCATCCGCATACACGCCTGTGGGGGGTTTGGTAGTCCCGGACACTTCTAAGCGTCTGGCGTCAATCCCTTGACGCACAAGGGCTTCCGCGACGGTTTTTGCCCGTTCCAGGGCTAATTCCTGATTTTCTAGGGGTGTACCACTGGGATCGCTATGACCAATGACTCGCAGTGATTGGTTGGGGTAATCGTTGAGGAATGCAGTCAAGGCATCCATTTTGGCTTGTTCTGAGGCTTTTAAGTCGGCGGAATTGAGATCGAAGTAGATGCGAGAGGCTAAGGCTAGAGGTTGCAGTTGCACGGTGTTGGTTACAGAGTCTACTCCCGGAATTTCTTCTAACGCCTCGGTAATTTTCTGGGCATCTTTAACCTGAATTACGCTACCTTCTACGGTAACTTCACCATCCTGAAAATTTGTCCAAATTGCCAAACGTTCGGTTTGATTGAGAATAGCGGTGACACGCTCAACCTCGGCGGCGACTTCGACGGGATCGGGGGGAACCTTGATGGCAATGATATCATTGTCTATCTCATTATTGGGTACAGTGGTTTGGGCAATTTGTCCGGCTTTTTCGACCAGATATTGATTCGGTAATTTGCCGGATAGAGTAATCGTATCGCCTTGTGCCTCCACATTTAACCGATAAACAGCCAGTTCGGGATCAGATGCCAAAGCCACAGCGGTTTCTTCCTCAAACTGATGATTGACACCACTGCGATGCAGATGAATACCCCAAGGAATAAAAATCAGACCCAATACAGCCGCACAAAGGCTTAACAAAGCGACAGGAACTTTACGCGGCGAGGTTTCGGATTTGGGATTAACGATGGTTAATGATTCCAGAAGGGAGGGGATTTGTTCCGGTACATTATCTGGATCACCATCAAATGATTCGATCGCCTTCCCATGGCGAAGAACGATGGTACTTAAAGCCTCGCGCATTTTGTCGATAAATGACTTCGGCGGATCGCCTTGTGTCACCACAGCCAGATAACAGTATCCAGCGACTTCTAGGAGAATGTCACAATGTCCGTATTCGATGCGATCCAGTTCGGAGATTTCACCGGATTGCATAATACAATCATTGACAAAACTGCGAATAGCAGTCAGCATCCCCGCCACCATATCTGATTCCAAGTGTTGTTTGCCAAAGGGTTGAACTTCCGCAATCACTAATCCTGAGGCTTTGTGAATCAGAAAAATTGCCTGAATGCTAAACGGCATCGACTCTTTAAATATGAGTTCTGCCTCAGAGATTCCCTGACTTTTCGCCCGAATTTTGCGAGCAATTCCTTCCGGACTTAGGGAGTTTTCCAATTTCTGATCAATCGTCCGCATCGCTTCGGACAAGTATTTATAGAACGTCCCCCCCATAACTGGATAAAGGGCGTCTACCATGGCATCTCGTTCAATATCAATTTGTTCTTTAATCGCCGCGCTCATTTCTGGGGCAATGGCTCGGGCAAATTCACCGGGATTGCTGAGGATTTGATAGTTAACGGCAGAGGGAATAATCGGCGCTAAGGCGGAACAGATGCCCTCTTTATCTTCTTTGGTTTTCGCCTCGATCATCTCATCCACAATGGGCGCGATCGCACTTGCCATTTCTTCTCTCGCTTCAGCAATTTTTATGCTTAAAATTTGAGTAATTAATGGCAGCATTAATTTAATTAAATTACTCGGATCATAAATTTGACTTTCTAAAGAAGAAAATTTTTCTTTGAGCAGTTCAATCCCTTCTTGGGAATCGAGGATATCGGGGGTTAGGAGTAATTTTTGCAATCGTTCAAATTCATCCTCAATATTTGCATCATAAGCGGCGAGGGATTCCTGGCTCTGGTTTTCAGGTATATGTTGAAGCTGAGAGGAGGATTCGGCTGACTGTTCAAATTCCTCAGTTTTTGGCTGATCCGATTCGCTTAACTGGGATGAGGATAGTCCATTTCCTGCTGACTCTAATGGTGATTGATTCAACTCTCCTAGTGCTGTTAAAAGTTGATCAGAAATTAAATTATCGCTGGAGTCGGTAGATTGTTCAGACACGTTTTCAGGTGGGGTTGGGTTGATCTGAGATTGATTCAATGAGTTCAAGTTTTCAGAGGAGGACAGTTCAGGAATTGAAGGGTCAAGTAATGATTCACTTTCCCCATTTGATAAATCTTTTAATGTTGTTTGAGTCTCCTTTGTAGCAAAATTATCTGTGGGGTTTTGCTGTGATTCCTCTAGATTAGTCTGACTTTTCACCGGATCTGAAACATCTCTCTCCCAACCTTGCTCCTGCTCTTGAGAAGGCGTTGAATTCTGGGGGGTTGATTTATCCTCCAGACTACTCGAATCGGCTATAATTTCATCTTCCGCTGCTTCCTCTGCTTCCCCTACTTCCTCTACTTCCGCTGCTTCCTCTGCTTCCCCTACTTCCTTTGCTTCCGCTGCTGCTTCATCTTTTTCTACTCCCTGTTGTTTTAACAGATCGGTATGGGATTCACCCTGAGTTTCCCCGTTCTCCTTGGCGGAAGACATTCCTGTTGTGGCGGCTTCAGTCGAGTTAGGATCTTGTAAATCCATTAATAAATCCAGCAAGTCCTCTAGCTGGGATATGGCAGATCCCTTTTTTCCTGGTAAAGCCATAATTTGATCCTGCCTTGTTCTATATTGGCACCGAGTTTTGTAAATGCCAAATTGAGTCAAAGTTGGCATTTGACCCAATTCTAATCCTATTCATCTAGGACATCCACTACATTGCTAGCTTTGAGCCAACATTTTGCTGAACGTTGGGATTAATAACCAGCCACTTGAGTGAATGACAACCATTCATTTATCATCCCTTATCTTACTGCGAAAGGGGACCTGCTTCTAAAAGCCGAACATCAACATCTACATCATTACCCGCTGCTTCTTTCAGCTCAGGCGCAAACTCCGTTCCTTTAATTCTTAATCCCAATTCAAACAAAATATCTGCCATATCATCTTTAGCCACTTTGCCTTCATTGATCAGGGAAAAGCGCCGTTCGAGTTCTTCAAAAATATACGATCTCAGGCTTCTAATATCCTCTTGGAGTTTTTCCCGAGTTTCTGAGAGTTCGTTATGCAAATTATTGGTTTGTTTTTCTAAGCTATTATCCAGGGATTCCAGATTTCCAGAAAACTTTTTGTTGACCATATCGATGGTTTGCCGAATCTCCGAATTGTCGTTTTGAACCGTCATATTCAACGACTTCAGTTTTTTCTCCAGGGAATCTACGGCGGCTCGTAGCTCTGTCGCATAGACAGTCTTGGTTTGCTCGATGCGATCGCGCATTTCTTGCTGGATCAATGCCAGGTTCGATTCAATTTTGTCAATTCGGCTATCGTACTCTCGGAGTTGAGCGCCGAAGATGATATCTCGGATCTGGTCAATATTGCCTAGGCGCTCGCGCATTTGTTCTTTGCTGATTTCTGCCATACTTTTCCCTCTCACTGGGTTAAACGTCTGGTTGGCTCAACTTGATAGGTTGGTGGTAAATATCCTCCGATCAGGGGGTGACACTACTATAACACTGCTGTTGGCGCTAAAAGATAAGTCAGAATCCTTCACGGTAGAGTCTTTCCTACTGAGTCAGTTGTTGGATTGGCGCACTGTCTTATCTATTTTATTGCTGTCCGTATTTTTATCGAGTTTAACCATAGTTTTCTGAGATTACCAAGTTCCCTAGAAAAAGTTGACAAATTAGGCTTTATATGAATTGTAGGGACACGACATGTCGTGTCCCTACAGTTAACCGATTCGGGGAATTCCCCCCTCTCTTAGAGGTTGGAGTGCTTCACAGGATTAGGGTTGTGACGATGATAAGGGTACATCAACAGGCGTATTCTGAGAGGCGAGTGACTCACCCACCAGATTGCTAAGTCCCGCCGCATTTAACAACTTGACCCACTGATTCGCCACCTCTGAATCACTCGGATAATTGCGGCGCAGTTCCACCAGCTGTGCTAGAGTATCCTGCCAAAGTTCTGCCTCAGCATAGAGTTCCACTTTTTTTGTCGGGGATGCCTGCGCTAACTGAGTTTCTAGGGTAGGATCAATCGCAACCCGTCTCACCCATCCTTCAACCACCTGATCATTGGATCGTTCATTCTCAGGCGGACAGAGAATCGAGAACATCCAACGATAATCTTCACCCACCTCCAAGGGGGATAAGCTAACGTCCTGGGGTAGATCCAATGTGATGATTCCTGACTTGCCATTGGTCAGGAATTTGCTTTGATAAACGAGATTTCCCTCGCTATCTTCCAGGACAAACTCCACAGGTAAAGATGTACCAGGATTGGCTGAAGCTGGTAGGTAGACAAAAAAGCTGGGATAAGCCGCAACCGTTGTACCAAAGCGATCGCTCGGCATTAATGCGGTTAACGGTTTATCGGCAATGGGGCAATTAACTCCAGGACTGCGGGTTGCTCCTCCTTCGACACGATTCGCCGAGCCAATACCCCTTGGGGGTTCATATTTGTTGGTTGTCCAGGTTTGGGGGATTCCCTGAGCCTGGACTATTTGGGGGCTGTGGATCAGGGCAAACCCTGCGGCAAATAGCGCCAGTTTTAGCCCCACAGCCAAAGAAAATCGATAAAAAGGACGTCGCTTATGTACCATGACAGTGACAAGGGTGATTAATTCGGATTGGTTCTGACACCCTGAGCTACTGGTTCTTCAGAAATTACGTCTAATTCGACTGAACGGAGAAGTTTGCTCCATGCGGCTTTCAACGTGGGATCATTAGGGCGCTGACGACGCAGTTCCACTAACGTGTTCAGCGTGTCATACCACAGTCGTTCATTGGCGTAGATAGACACTCGCTGTTCCGGCGTTGCTTGTTGGAGGCGGCGTGTCAGATTGGGATCGGGTTCCACTCGCTCGAATTTGCCCTCTACGTATACATAACTGGATGGGCTATTGTAGTCGCATATCAGCCCTAACTCCCAACTGTATTCCTGACCAACCTCTGGTGGCAGAGTACTACTTTCTAATTGAGGCAGCGTTAAGCTCATAATACCGGGAGCGCCGACCACAAATTGTTGCTCATCTCCCTGAGAATCTTGTCCGGTGTAATGGGCAAAGGCGTACTTCGTCGCATAAACTTCCTCACCCTGGGCATCTTTTACGACCAACTGTACTCCCCAAGCTGTGTTTTTCGGTAGATACCACGAGAGAGTAGGATACTCCGCTACGGTTTTGCCGACAGACATAGGAACCAATGCGATCGGAGGTCGATCTTCCTTAATACAAGGTCCTCGCGTACCTCCCCCTTGTCTGTTAATCGCAATCGGGTTGTCGGACTCTCCAGTTGGCGGCGTGAATTCCCATTCGGTTGGGATATCACGGTTGAGGGATGAACCCCCTAACTGGGCTTGTACGCCAGCGGGTACATTAGCCACCAGTCCTAGGGTTAGCGCTAAAGCGACGGTAAAACGGGATGAATGGGTAAACCAAGCCATAATAATTTAGAACTCCTTCTTAATCAGAGTCTTTCAAAGTTTTTGGAAAAATCTGTCTGAGCAGATACTTAACCTTCCTACAAAAGGGATGATAATTGCAGAATTTTCAGGTTTCTCGTCGAATAATTTGCCTGAATGGTTCTATTCTAGCTTGAGATAGGGAGGGAACTGAAACCGGGGATTGGACTCTTGTCTGAATCTTTATGTTAGTTTTTCCCTATCTTGATAGTGGTGGTTTTATTCAACAGAACTAGCTCCTGAGTTAGACAACGATTCAGTTAAAGCAGCACTCCGGTTTGGACTTAATTGCTCAGAAACACTTTGTAAGCCAACTGAGCGCAATAACTTGTTCCAGGCAGTTTGCACGTTGCGATCATTGGGAAAATCCCGATGGAGTTCTACCAATGTCTCTAACGTGTCATACCAGAGCAATTCCTTGGCATAGAGCGCCACTCGTTCTTGAGGCGTTGCCTGTTGAATCCGCATTTTTAGCGTTAGACTCGGTTCCACCCGCTTAATCCCGCCCCCCACGACAATATCGGCTGAACGTTCCAGGGGATCGCAAACCAATACTAATTGCCAATAATAAAGCTGATTCGTTTTCAGGGGAGTAAGATGGGCAGAGGTAGGAATCGCTAGACTCATAATTCTGGGCATCTGTGTTTCCCCTGTTGCCAACTGATCTAAGGAATAGTTGACCCGGTAAACTTCTTCTTCATTAGCATCTTTGAGTACAAACTCGACTGCCGATGCTGTTGTTGGCGGCATATACCAGAATAATTTGGGATATTTTTCTAAGGTTTTGCCGATCAACGATTCTGGAACTAAGGCAATGGGTGATTGATTCTGCGGGATACACTCCTCTGGACCTCGCGTTCCCCCAGCTTCTCGATTCACGGGAATCGGCTTTTGCGTTGAACTGTCTGGAGTTCTGAATTCCCACTGAGTCGGTAGTTCAGCACCCAGAGAGGTAGCCCTAACCTGGGTTGGCACTTGAGCGACTAGCTTGGTGGTTAGTCCTAGGGTCAAAGCTATGGTTAAGAATGTTAGGTGTGATAAGCGGGTGAAGCAAGCCATAATTCAGATATATGCTCGTAGAACCGAGTCTTTAGTATATAGATGTTAGAGCAGAAGCCAAGGTTCCAGACCCAGGTTGGTTGTCATCAGACGTAATCGCCTTTTTTGCTCAGACAAGCATCTACCGTAAGGGAAATGTTGCTGAAAAGAGTTTGTCGTAAACAAGGATACAAGGGATGCTAGCCCATTTTGGCTCTGACTACGAACCCTGGTTATGTCAGTACCATTGACTTAAGTTGTTAATATTTTAACTTTAGACATGGGAAATCCCGGAACTTTGTTTCCACTCTTATCTAAATCTTCATCACTGTTACAGCCGATTCCTGATTTCTCGGCTTCTATCGCCGGAAAAATTAAATCTTTTGTAAAGGTATAGCCATTCTCACTTGGCTGAAATACACAAATTCGTCGAGAACGGGGGATTGGGGATTAGGGAATTCTCCTTTGTATCCCAATACACAAGGGATAGAAAACAGGTAGAGACGTGCCAGAGCACGTCTGGAGGCTTATCCGAGTCGAATCATATCTAACCCAACAGACTTCAGCAGTTTGTTCCAAGCCGAAATCACCGCCGGATCGTTCGGGCGATCGCGCTGCAATTTCACCAACGTCTCTAATGCTTCATACCACAGTCGTTCCTTGGCGTAAAGTACCACACGCTCCTTAGGTGGTGCTTGCTGTAAGCGACGGCTTAGGGTCGGATCAATTGACACTCGCCGGATTGTGCCAGCTATATAAACATCACCGGATGAATCATTGGGGTTACAGATTATTCTTATGGTCCAGTCATAGGTCTGATCCACTTGTAGCGGCAGGGAGCTACCCGTTAATCTCGGTATGGTTAAACTGAGTATACCTGGAGTACCAACGACTAATTGGGCGTCTTCTCCCTGATAATCGTCTGGGGTGTCATGGGCAAAGGCATACTTGGTTGAATAAATTGCCTGATTATCACTATTGGTTAACCGAAACTCCATTCCCCAAGCCCTTGTCTGGGGTAGATACCAAAAGATGGTGGGATACTCCGCAATTGTCTGTCCCATACCCGAGGCGGGTACTAAGGCGATGGGATAACTGCTCAGACAACCCGCAAACGGTAAATTGCTGCTATCTGGTAGACTTGCATCACCAGGAGGCAAGGGCGCGGATTCCCATCGTTCGGGTAACTGAGAACTGATCGAGGCATTACTGAACTGCGCTTGTACCCGAACGGGTTCTTTCAGGCTCAACCCTACTGTTACAAGCAATGTTACTAAAGCGGTTATGGCAAGTTTGTGCGGGAAAAAACGGATAAGTTTCATCATACATAAAAAACTTTTTTTGTCAATACAATCCTTGGATGAAAACGGCTACCAAATAGCAAGCAATGTTCAAAGGTGCGATCGCACATTTAGAATAGTTCAGATGCCCGCCCGGAGTATCCGCCTAAATGAGTGGGGTATTAACACCACCTGAGTATAGATAGCAACGCTGAAATCTAAATCTTGATATAGACTGATCATGATTCCTAATCCTGATTCCTCTGTGTCACCTAAATTGAAATCTTTCCACACCATTCGACCGATTGGGGCGGCTGCCCTACAGGGTATTGCTTTTTGGGGAGAAAAATTGATTGCCATCGATGCCACGAGTGGTTATCTGTTGCAAATCGACCCCCAAACTGACGATACCAAAATTTTGAACTCCTCGCCGGATCTCGATTTTGCGGATGCAACAGGCTTAGCTATCGTGGGGGATACGCTGTGGCTGACGTGGAAAGAGAAGGTGTACTACTGTCAACTGCATGGCGATCTCCAGCTTCAGCATTTCCTGACATTGCCCTACACCGCCAATGGTATTGCCATCAAGGACTCGACGGTTTATATCACCTGTCAAAAAATGGGATATATCCTGATTTACAGTCGGGATACTCGACGAGAGATCACCCGCTTATACGCCCCTGGAATTGGCATGGAGAACATTACGGTGGGGGATGAGGAACTTTGGGTCTCAGATCAGGAAGAACAAACGGTCTATTGTCTTGATCGCGCCACCGGAAACATTATCTTCAGCGTCCTGACTCCCTTTGAGAATCCCACGGGTTTAACCTTCTACCGAAACCCACAAACAAATCAGGAGATTCTCTATGTCGCCTATGCTAGCGAAGAACCCTACATCCGCGATAATCCCAACGCCCGACCCAACCACGAACTCCAATATCGCGATCGCACGTTTATTCATCCCCTCTCCTTTCACTACAATGCCGAAGAACGCTATGCTCTCTCCAATGGCTATTTAATTGAAATGTCTTATGTGGAGGAACTGTCCCCCCTAGACGACGTAGCCCTCCAAGACGTAGAATGGCGCATCGCCTTACCCTCAGAAACCGCACGCCAAAAAATCCGCGCCATTGAAGCCGTTGGTATGCCCTTCACCGAAGAAATCCAAGGCAATCAGCGGGTGGCGGTGTTTAAATTTGATCACCTCGCCCCCGGAGAACGGCATTTATTTGGCTGGAAGGCGCTTCTAGAAGTTTGGAGTATCAAATATCGGATTACACCCAGAGATTTAGAAGATACGCCAGAATTGCCACTGGAATACAAATCCCGCTACTTGGTGGATGATGACGAGTTAGCCATGGATACCGAAATCATCCGCCGCGCCGCCCTAGATGCTGCGGGTCGAGAAACGAATTTATTGCGACAAATGTATAGTATTCGCAATTATGTCTATGACCAACTCGCTTATGGAATCAAACCCCATATCGATACCCCAGATGTGGTGTTAGCGCGAGGAATTGGTTCCTGTGGGGAGTATCTCGGTGTCTTGTTAGCCCTATCCCGTCTCAGTGGAATTGCCTGTCGTACCGTTGGTCGTTACAAATGTCCCGCCCATCCCGATCAACGAGACATTCCCTTACAACCTGATTTTAATCATGTTTGGATGGAATTTTACTTACCAGGATTTGGTTGGGTTCCCATGGAATCTAATCCCGATGACACCCGCGAAGGTGGACCTTACCCCACTCGATTTTTTATGGGATTGGCTTGGTATCATGTAGAAATTGGTAAAGGAATTACGTTTGAAACCCTGACCAGTAAAGGTGTTCCAGTTAACAAGGAAGAGGTTTCTATTGGGGATCTGGCGATTAATCATGTCCGGTTCAAAATTCTCGAAGAATTACCACCTCCGGGGGAATAGTTTTTTCGAATGTAGGGGCGGGTTTCACATAGCACTTCTCGATTGGGTGTAATACACCTTGGTAGAGACAGGATGTGGGGTGTGGGGTGTGGGGTGTAGTGCTTTCAAATGAAAACCGCTATATTATCATTTTGAGTTCACCTTGATGTAACTAAACCCGTCCCGACTGAACCTTCGATGCACTCAAGGACATGGTTTTGATGCCCTGTTTTTTACGAATGACAAATGACAAATGACGAATGACGAATGACAAAGGACGAATATGAACGTTATTCCAGCTATTGATTTACTCGAAGGTCGCTGTGTACGGTTATACCAAGGCGACTATGGGCGATCGCAAGTTTATAGTGAAAACCCGGTGGAGGTGGCGAAACAATGGGTTGACCAAGGGGCGAGTCGGTTACATCTAGTGGATTTAGATGGGGCAAAGGTGGGTCATCCGGTTAATACTAAAACCATAGAAGCCATTGTCCAAGCGGTATCGGTTCCCGTAGAAGTTGGAGGCGGATTGCGTGACAAGGAAGGGGTTAGTCAACTGCTTTCTCTTGGGGTTCAGTATGCGATTCTGGGAACAGCGGCGGTTGAAGATCATCCCTTAGTCGAACACCTGTGTTCTGAGTTTCCCGATCGCATTATTGTTGGTATCGATGCGCGAAATGGACAAGTCGCCACACGGGGATGGCTAGAAACCTCAGAAATTACCGCGACTCAATTGGCACAGCAAATGGCGAATTTGGGTGTATCGGCAATTATTTATACAGACATTCACCGGGATGGTACACTCACAGGACCCAATCGCGACGCCTTGCGAGAAGTAGCCAGCCATGTCTCGATTCCGGTTATTGCTTCTGGGGGTGTCAGTTCGATTACAGACTTATTGAGTTTACTGGCGTTGGAACCCCTAGGCGTGACAGGTGCGATCGTGGGTCGCGCCCTGTATACGGGCGATGTTTCCCTCACAGAAGCCATTCAAGCGGTGGGACAAGGGCGTCTTCAGGATATTCCCCCCGACTTGGGATCGTCTTCACTGGCGTGACATCCTCCGACGATGAATCAAAGATTACATCGTCAGGTTCCCAACCTCACGATTGGGCATTGCTCCCCTACGCCAGTTATCTAGATACATATAAGTACACACGCCATTTAGGGTAAGGGCACGATAATATCGTGCCCCTACAGGTAGCTCTCAAACTCCTCATTAGTTACAGGAAACAGGGAAATCAGGATCAAGGTGGCGGTTGCCAGGACAAATAGGAAACAATAGATCAGGAGAAACCATTTTTTCCTAACTGAACCCTGACTCCTCAATAAATGATCCCAGATGTCTGCCAAAGTTATCCTCACAGTCATCACAGGAAGTCTCAAAGGTGAGAACTTTGAATTTTGCGATCGCACGACTTGTATTCTAGGTCGCGCCAAAGATTGCCATCCCCGACTCCCTAATGATCGGTATCATAAGACTATCTCGCGCTATCACTGTTTGCTGGATATCAATCCTCCCGATATCCGTATCCGTGACTTCGGTAGTCTCCACGGCACCTACGTTAATGGTAAAATTATCGGCAAACGCCATCGATATCAAACTCCAACCGAAGGGGCTAGGATACAGTTTCCAGAGTACGACTTAAAGAATGGCGACGAAATCAAGCTTCGCCATACTGTATTGCGCGTCAAGATTGAAGGGGTAAACCACAGTGATGTGAACTCCTCTGAATCACAAACAATTGGTGTTGATCCCAGTGAGAAACCTATCTTACCCCGTCAAAGTGGGTTAAAAAGCGCTTCAACGACTCTAGGATGTGACTCTTATCTACCTAAGATTCGCGGCTATACAACATTGAAACGATTAGGTCAAGGGGGATTAGGAACCGTCTATTTAGCCCATCATGATCGAACCGGGGAATTAGTCGCCCTCAAAATCATGCGATCGCACAACAGGCGTCCGAGTGATGCAATCCGGCAATTCCTGATGGAGATTGACAAAACCAAAGCCTTACAACACCCTAATATCGTTCGACTCCGGGAATTTGGTTACGACCAGGATTCCTTTTTTTTTACCATGGATTATTGTAATGGTGGCAGTGTTCTGGACTTAATGCAGCAACGCGGCGGCAAATTATCGGTCAATGAAGCCATGTCGATTACGCTGCAAGTCTTGGATGGGTTAGACTATGCCCACACTATCCAAGTACCCGATATTACCCTAGCCCAGAGTGGTAACATTCAAGCCCAAGGATTAGTACACCGTGATCTGAAACCGGGGAATATCTTTCTTGCCAATCTAGGATTAGGGCGTCTTGCCAAAGTTGCTGATTATGGATTAGCCAAGGCGTTTGATTTGGCAGGATTGAGTGGGTTGTCTCGCAGTGGTCAATATGCGGGAAGTCCGGCTTTTATGCCTCGACAACAGGTTATTGATTTTAAATATAGTAAACCCGATGTTGATGTTTGGGCAACAGCAGCTTGTTTGTACTATATGTTAACGGGCAGATTACCCCGTGATTTTGGTAACCAAGACCCATTCTGGGTTGTATTGCAAAACAAACCTGTACCGATTCGCCAACGAGATGCTGGAATTCCCAAGGGACTAGCGGAGGTAATTGACTTAGCGCTTACCGATAATCCTCAGATCTATTTTAAGAGTGCAGCCGCTTTTAAACGGGCGTTGGAAAGTGAATTATGACTGATGTAGAGACTGGGAAACATTACAGCGCTTTTCAAGTAAGTGAGGTACACATACAGATCCCCGACTTCTCCAAGAAGTCGGGGATCTTGCTCGGAAACCGTCGGATGAACCAACAGGATTTTAAACCCAGCCCCTGATTTCAGAATCCGTTAAAATTTTCCCTAACTTAAGAGATTCGCTTTTCGTCGCTTGTAAAAGATGTTTCATCATCACAGGTTCACCCGCATCAGCCGCTATAAACGCCGCATTTAAGGCAATATTGCGGATATTTCCTCCCGCCATATTCAGCTTACCTAACTTTTGCATATCTAAGTTCTTTGTCGGCGTCTCTTTTGGGAAAATACGCTGCCAAATCTCGGCTCTATCGGCAGCATTTGGAAAGGGAAACTTCACCGAAAAATTAATTCGACGCATAAACGCTTGATCTAAAGCATCGAGCAGATTTGTCGTCAAAATCGCTAATCCCTGATAGGCTTCCATCCGT
>NZ_JAVJUO010000020.1:0-6964 GCF_040220555.1 Coleofasciculus sp. C1-SOL-03 | reverse complement strand
TGATTGGCATAATGCTTTAGGGTGAAAGCATGACCGAGTTCGTGGAGGGAAACCACGAGTAAGGCGAGGAGGATAAAGGGGAGAAGTAAGTTGCTACCCTGTGTAGTGATTAGTTTTTGTCCAATCGCTAAAATTTCCTGGTGCTGGTGGAGTCCAATAATTAGGGAAACGGTTAAAAATAGACCTAATGTGAAAGCAAAATGCTTTGTCCAAATCCAGGACAGGTTCTCAACATGACGGCTTAACCAAGGATCAGGATTAAACAGGGGAATGCGGAAATATAAGAGTTGTAAAGGGGTGAATTTGCCTCGGCGGGGTTTCGGGGGTTTGGTTCCTTCTAGCATGGCGGTGGCGGCGAGTTGCTGGAGGAGAGTTCGTAGTTGGTTGGGAGGAATGTTATAGGTTTGGCAGATAGCATGGGGGGGGAGGTGTTCGAGGGCGTTAATGACGGTTTTGGTTTGGTTGTTGAGTTGGAGAAAGGTTCTATCTTCGGGATTACGAAGTATCCAATAGTTGTCGGTATGTTGAATCCATTGCAGGCTGGATTTGAGATGGGGTTGACTAGAATTTTGGTGTGAGGATGGGGTAGGGTTGGGTTGGTTGAGGTGGGAGGGTTCTAGGGCGAGAATATTGAGCGTGACTAATTTTTGCAGGAGTTGTTTGACGAAATTAGGTGGGAGGGTTTCGCTGAGTTTCTGTTGAATTTGGTTGACGGTATAATGTCCGGTGAAATAGCGCAGGGCTTGGGCTTCTGGGGGAGAGAATTGGTGGTGATGGTGGTTATCTGGGGTGTGGAGAATGAATTGGCTGGAGTCTCGTTGTTGGCTGAGTTTCCAGTAGGTTGTTATGTCGGGACAAATCCAGTTGTTATCCATAGTTTGTTGGTTTCGGATAAACGATAAAAATTGCTATATGATTGAAATCAAAGGATTCAGGTTGACGCGATGACTGTGGCTCAAGTGAGTAGCAACTATGAAATTGAGATTCCGGTAACGATTCGAGAAGCATTAAAGCTGAAACCGGGGGATGCCTTAGAAATCAAAGTCGTGGATGGTGCTGTGGTGATGATGCCCGTTCCCAGTTACACATCGCGCCTGTTTGCCAAGCATCAAAATCTCTGGCGGGGGGTGGATGCTGTTGCCTATATTCGTGGGGAACGGGAGTCATGGCGCGATTAGATGACCTGGATGGGGTTGCGATCGCTCTCGACAGTGTGATTTTCATTTATGCTTTAGAAGGAAATCCAGAGTTTGGCGAACTAGCTCGGAAAGTTTTGGAGATGATTGAGCAAGGGAAGTGCCAGGGGGTTGCCTCTGATTTGGTGTTGGCTGAATTAATGGTTAAACCCTTGCGAGATGGATATCCTGAGATTGCCGAAGAATATGCTCAGGATTTACCTCATTTTCCTAATCTGAGGTTTTGCCCGGTGACTCAGGCGGTGGTGATTGCAGCCGCCCAGTTACGAGGGAATAGCAATCTGGGCTTGATCGATGCTCTACATTTGGCGACGGCTGTGGAAGCTGGATGCAGAGTTTTTCTCACCAATGATGCTACACTTCGTTCTCCCAACGCGGGTTTAGAGATTTGGATGCTTCGAGATATTGAAGATTGATGGATTGAGATCATCAGAAATTGGTGCGTATTCAGGGGAAGGGCGATCGCTCTTTTGATCAGGGATTGGCGCTAACCGGGAGGGAGAGGGCGATCGCGTGGGAGTCCAGGTATTTGTAGGGGCGGGTAATGGTGCTTAATTTTGATGTTTGTGATAACTTTTCAACAAAACCCGCCCTGACTCAAAATGGAGGTGTGTTTTAGGCGATCGCTCTTTTGATCAGGGATTGACGCCAACTGGGAGGGAGAGGGCGATCGCACGCGGGGAGACTATCACCTTTAATTCGGGTGTAGGGGCGACCCGCTTGCATTAATTAATAACGGTGTCCGCTTAATTTGATCGGGTCGCCCTTTATTCAATTGGCGGTGTCAAACGGTGTTTTTTGAGCGGTTATATGGGTTCCTGGATAGGCTTCCATCGCACCTTGGTGGGGAAACTTCTATTCCTGGTGAGATGGTGTGTCTGGGGAAAGGGGGAGGCGCGATCGCAGGGTGGGGATAGAGAAGGTGCGATCGCGTGGGAGTCCAGGTATTTGTAGGGGCGGGTAATGGTGCTTGATTTTAATGTTTGTGATAACTTTTCAACAAAACCCGCCCTGACTCAAAATGGAGGTGTGTTTTAGGCGATCGCTCTTGTGATCAGGGATTGGCACTAACCGGGAGGGAGAGGGCGATCGCACCCTGGGAGACTATCACCTTTAATTCGGGTGTAGGGGCGACCCGCACCGCATTAATTAACAACGGTGTCCGCTTAATTTGATCGGGTCGCCCTTTATTCAATTGGCGGTGTCAAACGGTGTTTTTTGAATCGAGTAAATTTTATTCCCTGCGTCAACACCGGAACCGGGTTGACTCTCTCCGTGTAAATTTGGTGCGTTACGTCGGGCTTTTTAATTGACTGATTAAGTCCGAAATTTATTCCCGACTAACGCACCCTACCGCTATAACTTATTTATCTACGACTCAGCTATTCTTTAATTCCATTTCGAGAATTCCAATAAGCCTGGAGTGGACTCATTGTCCGGCTCAAAACATTAGAAACATTTTGTGTGTAAGTACCTCCCTTACCATTAATAATTTCATTCCAGTCAGATACAGGTGCATAAGTATCGATAGCAACCAAGTGCAGGTGGTGTCGTGGAGGCGTTTCATCTCCAGTAGGTCCGATATGTTCTGCTGCACTAACTTGCTGTCCAACATGAACATACGACCCATTCAAATGTCCATACCACCAGCGTCGTCCCGTGCGCTCATTATTATCGTTCAGTTCATCAATTGCAATCCACCAGCCATTGCCATTTGTTGACATATGATTTTCAACACTTACGACTCGACCTTTAGTTGCAGAACGAATTGCATTGCCAGGAACAGTATCAATGTCAATTCCGGAATGTGCTCCATAACCTGCATCATGATAGCCGCGATCATAGGCGTAGCCCACGGTTACTGTGTTCGCACTGCCAACAACCGTTTTAGATAAGTCCTCATATACAGATAGAACGTCGGGAGGCATTGCTTTCTTCCATTCATAATATGATAGATAGCTACTGTATTTATCATATTGAGAACTGTCACCACCAATACGATCCCATTTTTCTGTCAGACTCTTATTTGACCAGCCGGGAAAGCTACTAAAATACTGATTGATCGAATCCTCAATGTTGGAGTAATAACTTCCACCACTATCTGGCAAGTTCAACTTCCACTGATGGAAAAAGTTACCCGATATGGGATTGGGATACATATAAATCTGATTGCCATTAGCACCACCTGAATCTAAAGCACGCCCCGTAGCTTTATTAACAACCAGATAAGCATCACCCACTTTTGTAATTTTCCAGAGATGGTAAGGATTATTTTTGTCAGGATTGGGGTGAATGTAAGGTAGCTTTCCACCATCTCCGCCAGCATCTAAAGCTTTCCCTGTTGCTTTGTTGATCATCATGTAATAATCGCCAACTTTCTCAAAACCCCATTGGTGATACTCATTATTAGAATTAGGCGATGAATGAGGATAAACAGAATTATTTTTGCCGCCTGCATCTAGTGCTTTGCTTGTTGCCTTACTAACAACTGTAGAGAACTTCAACCCAGGAAAACGTTTGAGATTTCGGTCTCGCAACCATTGTGCTGAAGCAGATAGGGTTCGTTGATGACCACCATTAGTACCCGTGTTAAAGATGGCTTTTCCACTAGAGGAATAGACAACCAGGTTTCCATCGCCTTGAATAGCGAAATATGCACCTTTGTTGCCTGCGGTATTCGTTGCCCAAACTGGATTACCAGGCCCAGCATAAAGTACAACGTTTCCATCTGTCTGAACTGAAAATCGATCAGCATTTGTGCCATTTGTTCCTGTTGCCCAAATTGCCTTCCCTTGCGGACTATACAATACTAAGTTTCCATCTGTCTGAAACCTGAATTTATAACCTGTAGATGTAATCCATTCTTGACCTCGCCGGAAATCTAAGTTAGTGCCTCCTGGCTTAAGATGAAAAGAGGTTTGTTTTGGTGTACTCGAAGACTTGACATCAACATAGTAAGCCGCCACATAGCCCGTCTTTCCGTTAACCTCAATCTGATACCAGTCATTGCGAGGGCCAGTACCAGGGTTATAAGTTCCTCCCGTAACTGATTTCAAAATCTTGAGTGGTGTCCCTTTGGGCAACTTACCGATAACACTGGCACCAACAAAAGAACCAGAACGGAAGTTTAAGGGCAATGAACCTACTTTAGAATTGACAACACCTGATGTTGAGGATGGAGTTGGCTGAGGTGTGGTCGGATTGCTTGGCGGGGGAGTAGAACCTGTTACTTTACCCGTGAAGAATTTTTCAATTCCACGCGCTACAGCATGAGCCGCTTTCTCCACATTTGCACGACTCATTCCGGCTGCATCGATAAATAAAGATTCAACCAAAACGGCGGGAACATTCGTTGGCGCATTACGCAGAACCGAGAAATTCGCTGTCTTCACACCCCGATTAGGAATGATGGTGTCTGGGAAAATTGCATCTAACTCACTATTAATCGCTTTGGCGAGTTCAGCATCTTTAGCTGGCGCATTGGGATGGGAAAATACTTCATGCCCTTGAGCATTATTGTTAAATGCATTTTGGTGTAACGAGACAAAAATATCATGTCCAGCCGCCCGTTGACCAATTTGTGCCAGAGATAAGCGTTCATCTAACACTTTTACTTCGGCACCAAGTTGTCGTAAATGGTCAGCAACAACCTTAGCCTGATGTAAGTTTTCGACAGCTTCATTTGTGCCATTCCCACTCGCACCAGGATCAAATCCAGTGTTAGTGATTCCATGTCCAGGATCTAAGATAATTTTCTTCCCAGCTAGAGTTGTTGCATTTTGAGTCGGCGTAGGTTGAGGTTTAGGTGTTGAAGAAGTCCCTGTTCCTGATTGCGGTGCTTGAGAATTTAGTGTTTCATCGGGATTATTGTAGAACTTCTCAAATATCTGTTTGAGGAAGTTTTGCCAAGACGCACTTCCAGACGTGCCAAATACCTTCAAGAAATTAGTTAAGGCGGCTTGTTTGACTTGCTCTGGATTGGGTTGTGGTTCAGGTTCCGGTTCCGGTTGTGGTTCCGGTTCAGGTTCAGGTTCGGGTTGCGGATTTGGGTCATTTCCCGGTATATAAACCACTTGTCCTACAGGTAATCGTGTTGCTTCCTCACTGGTAAAAGGTACATTTCCGGCTGAATCTTTGGTAATTTCTGTCCAACGATTTCCATTTCCTAACTCCCGTTGAGCAATTCCCCAAAGCGTGTCGTCGGCTTTCATTTCATAACGATAACGAACCGCCCGTTCCATTGGCGTGACTTTCCCTTCACCACTCCAAGTAATCGGAAAAACTTGTAAATCGGGATTGTATTCTTCTGGTTTTGTTGCCTTAGCTAGATGAATTGCTGCCGCCATGTTTAGTAAGCCTGACCCGGTTTCTAAATCGGGATTTGCGGTTTTGAGATCAGTTGCCGTTGATTTGAGAATGTCAATCACTTGACGGTAACTTAACTCCGGGTTCGCTGCCCAAACTTGTGAGACGGCACCTGTAACTTGAGCCGTTGCCACCGAGGTTCCATCCATAGCTCCCAGATGATTTCCTACAGTGGACAAGACGGGATCTTCTAATGTACCGCTATCAGCAACAATATCTAAACCGTTGCCATAACTTGAATAATTAGCACGGTCAAACCCTTTCCAAACCGAGGTTTCACCATCAATTTGTTCCGCAGAACCAACGGTAATGATGTTATCAAATTGTTGGGAGGCTTGCCCTAAAGCTGACATAACTCCGCCGTCATTTCCAGCAGCAACTGCCACTAAAACATTATTTTGGCGGGCATATTCTAACGCTGCCATTTCTACAGGCGTAAACTCATAACGAGTGGTAACGTTTCCATCCGCATCAATTTGGGTTAAATCTAAACTCAGATTAACCACAGCATTGGGTTGACCCGATTCTTGTGCCGCATCGACAAATTCCACTAATGATTCTGCCCACTTGCCAGAACCCACCGCACGCCCAACCCAAAGCGGCGCATCATCATTAATCCCTTCAATGCCAATATCGTTATCTTGAGTCGCCCCAATAATTCCTAACACATGGGTGCCATGTTCATTCCCCTCACCAGCTTCCATTAGAGGGTTATTATCGCCATCAATGCGGTCTTGCCCTAAACTGATTCGGCTATAGTCAATATCGGGGTTATTGTCACTGAAGCCTGTATCAATAATGCCGACTAACGGCTGATTTTCCTGGGGAAACTCATTCTGGACAGGTTCAGCCAGTTCAGCATCTGTTATCGGTTCGGCGATAATTTCACTGGTGTTAACAGGTTCATCGATAACAACATCCGTTGATTCTTCAGTTGTGGGTTCGGTGACAATTTCACTATTGTTAACAGATTCATCGATAACAACATCCGTTGATTCTTCAGTTGTGGGTTCGGTGACAATTTCACTCTCATCGACTGGGATGTCATCGGTTGGGGATTCTCCGACCAATTCATCCGTTAAGAGTGCGCCATCATCAGGCGTATCCGGCGTAATGTAAGGTTCGTAATAATCAATCAACGCATGACCCAAATCCGTCTCGCTCCAGTCTTTACCAGAATCAATCACCTCATCCATTAAAGCGGCTTCACCCGTCGCCCCGCGCACTTGGAAAATAACATCGTTATAATCCCCATCCGACTGGGTATCCACCCGCAAATCTTCCATCACAAAGGTACTTCCATCCCCGGTGACATCGGCAATTTGCCCGACATGAAACCCATCATCTGGATTCGCTGTCGCCATAGAAAATAGGGGACGCGCCGCCCCTCCCACATCCGGATT
>NZ_JAVJUO010000019.1:0-42259 GCF_040220555.1 Coleofasciculus sp. C1-SOL-03 | reverse complement strand
AGACAAGGAGGGCAAGGGGGACAAGAGGACAAGGGAGGAAAACCGTACAGAATCTTGTTCGGTCAAGCTAACTTCTAAAAGCCGAAACGCCCTATTTTTCGTTCTCACTCTTCCTTGTCTACTGGTCTACCTGTCTTCCTTGTCTTACCTCAACCCCAATCTTAAAAAACATACCCTTATGAGGGGTTTAGGGGCGGGTTTAGGGATAATTGTAGGGGCGGGTTTAGGGACTCAATTCAAATATCTACCAATAATGGAACAACAAAACCCGCCCTTATTCAATTACAATCTCCGTAATAACATCTCAACAAAACCCGCCCTAACACCAAATCCTGACATAAGACAAATAACTATTCCGTTGACTTTTGCCGTACACCTTGCACAATCCGCGAGAGTTCACTCTTTTCATTCACAGTAATCCGACTGGGAGAACCACTGATAATCCGTTCATAATTGCGGAAAGAATCCTTAATTTCTGCCCCATCTTTGCTAATGGTGTACTCCCGAATGCCCGTATCATGCCAAGACCCGCGCATTTTAAAGACATTAATAGCCCGAGACATTTGCCCTCTAATTTCTACATATTGCAGCATTAAAATGGTATCAGTAATCGTAGAAATATGAGAATCCGTAATTGAATTCGATCCCATAAATTGATCCGTCGTATTGGTAAAAAAGCCCGTAATTTCTTCCTGCTTGGCGTAACCCGTTACCCCAATCACAAACTGACGGAACGCATTATTCGTCACTCCCCGCGCCAACGCCGAAAGCGAATCAATGGCAATGCGAGACGGTTTGAACTCCTGAATTTGGGATTGAATAATTTGCAAATGATCCTCTAATCCTGCCGATTCTGGATAGGAACAAAGAATTTTCAATAATCCTTTTTCCTCCATTTCCTCAAAATCGATTCCCCAGGATAAGCCGTTTCGCGTAAGCTGCGCTCTAGATTCTTCGTAAGCGAAAAGAATCGCCCGTTCTTCATTTAAACAAGCATCATGAATAAACTTACTCACTAATAAAGTTTTGCCCGTTCCCGTAGCTCCCGTTGCTAGAATAATGGAATCTTTAAAGAAGCCACCGCCACACATTTCATCCAGGGTTTTAATTCCAGAGGATACCCGAACATTAGATGAACGCTGCGTCAATTGCATGGCACCTAAGGGGAAGATATTAAATCCTTGATTGCTTAGGGTAAACGGGTATTCCCCTTTCATGTGAGTTGTACCCCGTAGCTTGAGAATTTCAATCGTGCGGCGTCGGCGTTCTCCTTCCAAAACATTACGAATAATCACCACATTATCGGAGACAAACTCTTCCACGCCAAACCGGGCTACAGGTCCATACTCTTCCACGCGCTCCGTCGTCATCACTGTCGTCACGCCAATTTGTTTGAGACGAGCGACTAAGCGAAAAATTTCTCGCCGCACCACGGAAGCCGCATCATATTGTTGAAAGATGGCGGTGATGGAATCAACCGAGACGCGCTTGGCTTTGTACTTACGAATCGCGTATTGAATTCGCTCGATTAAAGCGGACAGATCAAAGTTGCCCACCACTTCTTGTCCTTCTGGATCAGGAGAAGCATCCAGAATAAACAGTTTGCCATCATCAATTAACTTTTGCAAATTCCAGCCTAAGCTATGGGAATTTTTAATAATATCGTTGGGAGATTCTTCAAAGGTAACGAAGACTCCCGGATCATCGAATTGAGTGATCCCGTTATAAAGGAACTGAACTGCAAACAAGGTTTTCCCCGTACCCGAGGTGCCACTCACCAATGTGGTTCGAGCCACGGGTAACCCCCCATGGCTGATATCATCGAACCCTTCAATCATCGTCCGGATTTTCTGGACTCCTGCTGTGGCAAATTCATTGGGTCTTTGCTCATCTAGATTAAATGGACTCATAATTTTTTCATCAATTTTATTTATAGATAGGGCTGGGATCGCCGTCGCCTGAGAATAGATCTCGAATTCGCTATTATGCCATAAAATCTGAACATGACCTAAAAATCAACCTCCCCATCCCGAATTTCTTCATAAAGCAGATCCAATCCGACTAAGACTTTTTCACGATCAGACAGATCCCCAATAATTTTTCGTACCGGAGGGGGTAAAACTTTCGCCAAGGTTGGAGTTGCTAAAATTTTATCTTCCTCAGCGAGTTGAGGACTTTTGAGAACATCAATGACTTTCAGCGCGTAAACCCCTTGAAATTCATTTTCTAGGATATTTTTGAGGGTTTTCAATGCCGTAACTGAATGGGGGGTGTTCCCAGCCACGTAAAGCTTGAGGATATAAGTTTTTTTTAGGGGACTCATAGGGTTAGCCATTAGGACTTAGCGAAGGATAGTTGCAAATTTAAAAGTAACCCGGAAGAAATTCATTCACCGTTCACGTTAATGAGTCGGGAGCGAATTGCCCTGTCAAGATTATAACTCTCTCGGAATCGAACGACGATACATTTCACCTAGATGGGCAATCACATCGATCAGCGTTAGGCGATAGTCCATGAGAATCTCTTCATTGCGACCTTCTAGCTTGAGTTGTTGAGAAAAATCATCCATCAAATCCATGTGAATTTCTACAATCTTAGATACAGAGATGTCAGCAAAAAAGGCTTCATTGACAAAATTATCAATTAACTGGTTAATCGTGGCATCTTGACTGAAGTATATTAAAACAATCTGACGATAATCATTTTTAATTTGTTCGAGCAGCTTATCTTTTTCATGGTTAGGTAAATAGCGAAAGAAAAACTGAGGATTTCGTTTATAGTACACACCGAGATATCCCAGTCGCTCTTTGAGTTTTTCAGATAAGCGATACTGCTGCTTGGTTAAAGAATTCCGATGAGTTTGCTCACTTTTGTGATCCGCATTAGCCGGAAGATTGGGCAAGTTGCAGTTGGGGGAAAGGGCAAGAAACTGGGTAATTGCCTGTTCTATGGAATGTTCTAGGTCAGAGATTTGGCTAATATCGAGTCGGACTTCCGCCGCGTGAAACAAATACTGCATCTCCCCTGGTGTATAATGAAGGGTTTTCTGAATTGGCTGGGGCTGACCATTTGTGACAACAACTGGAACGTTATCTTTTGATTCCTGAGGAAGAATAATCAGAGGAAGTAAGGTTCCTTGTTCGTACAACTGATTAATAACGGGTGGTAAGGAGTCGTCATCTTGCAGCACTAAACAATCGATGTGCTGCTGTTTTTGTTCGATGAACTCCAGAAACTCAGCGGCTGAGTTCGAGATCGATAATAGATAGCGATCGCTATTTAAAACCTGGCTCAGTGATTGCGCCAGGACTGGGGAACGAACAAAAATACCAATCGATAGTTGAGGATGCAAAACGATAGGACTTTAATAGAGTTGACAAACAACCTTACCAGTTGTCGAGTTAAACTCCTCGACTGTAACGTATTTTAACAAATTTTTTCTAAAGTTAATTAACATTACGTTAAATACTCTAAGAATTGTAAGTAATTGTAAGCACTTTACCCTTTACCCCCCCGATCAAGCGCAATAATTGATCTAGAGCGGTGGTTATATTGGTTGGTCAGTAGAGCGAGTCCCTGGCACGATTCGGCTTTGGGACAACTTCATAATTGATAGCCTGTGACCTAACCGCTTTACCTGATTTGAGCGAATTGGTCATATCCATGTCAACTCCCAGTTTAAAAGAATGTGCTGCTCCTGTTCCGATTTGTTCCCAAACCACTGATCTAACTACCCTAGTGGAGATTTTTCACGCCTCAGGGAGTGACTCGATTGTTGTGGTCAGTGAGCAGCACTATCCTCTGGGAGTCGTGAATCTGCGACAGGTTATGCCCCATCTCCTGACCGGGGCGACGCCAGCAGCAACCCCAGGAGCAACGAGAAATTGCTCTCAACGGCTCTCGGAACTAGAACCCTCTGTCATTGAACCCCTAGGGATTCTACCAGCATCGTTGACAATCAGCCAATTCTGGACTATTCTAGCCGACTTGGATAGGGAAACACCAGAGACAGCACTGGATACATCCAAACTTCCTGACTCGGTAGGGTCTAGACAATGGGCGTTAGTCGAATCCAATGGCAGATTTTTGGGACTGCTTAATAGCTGGCAATTATTAAAATTCTTAGCACCATTACCCCAGACTGAGAATGTAGAGACGTTGCATGCAACATCTCTAGGTCAGGGCGGGTTTTGCACAAACGTTACCATCAATAGCCAAAAGGAAGTTTCATTACCCGCCCCGACAAACCATTCCCTCGAGAATCGCCAAGGGTTCCCCAATCCCCAATCACCCTTAATCCAACTCCTGGAACAACTACCCCTCCCCTTGAGTTTACAAACCGCAACCGGACAAGTCTTGTCGGCAAATCAGGCTTGGTGTCAACAGATAGGAGTATCGGAACATTCAACTAGGATAGAGTCAACCCGCGACTGTACCAATTGGCAGACAAAGCCTCAGGTGACAGACCCTTTAAAAGTAGCCGAACCGAACCCCACCCAAATTGAATTCAACAGTAGAGAGAAGCCAATGGCGTGGGGTGTTGGTTATGAAACTCAGCCAACATTCACCTTCCCCAGAACAATAGGTTGCGACTATGCAGGCGATAATCGCACCCACCTCAGGGCAACCCATATTCAACATCCGGAACTTGAGTCTACAGGGATATGCCAAAATCCTCAACACTCATGCATGGATGAGCAAAGGCGGGAAACTACAACAATTCACGATCGCCAGTTTTCGTTGACCAAACTATCTCTCCCCCCCTGCTTGTTCCCCGAATGGACAACGGAAGCCTGGAAAGACGCCCTATGTGTCCCGACCCAACCCGACGCAGCCAAGCCGACGATCCCAGAAAAACCCCTTAATTCCCCCAATTCACCGCTTTGGTTAGTCATGGCGCAAGACACGACAGATCAACAGCAAGTCGCTCAAGAACTGGCGGCAAAAAATGCGGATTTAGTCCAACTCAACCGCCTAAAAGATGAGTTTTTAGCCTGTATTAGCCATGAACTGAAGACGCCACTCACCGCCGTTTTAGGATTATCCACCCTGCTCAAAGACCAGTCGTTAGGCGAACTCAATCAGCGTCAAGCGCGTTATGCTCGGTTGATTTACCAAAATGGGCGTCAACTGATGGCAGTGGTCAATGATATTCTGGATTTAACGCGCATGGAAACGGGTCAGCTTGAACTGACGTTAGAACCAGTGCAGATTCAAAGCGCGTGCGATCGCGCTTATCAACAAGCCCTGCAAGTCTACTCAGACAACAATCCCAACCAGGAAGGTGAGATCCCTGACATCTCCTTTGTATTAGACATTGAACCCGGTCTAGACACCATCATTGCCGACGAACTGCGGCTGCGGCAAATGCTGGCACACCTGCTATCCAATGCGCTCAAGTTTACCGAGACGGAGAACACCATTGGTTTAAAGGTTAACCATCAAGATGGTTGGATTGCCTTTAAAATCTGGGATACCGGAATTGGCATTCCCGAAGACAAGCAGCACTTGATTTTCCAAAAATTCCAACAGTTAGAAGAACCGCTCACTCGTCAGTTTGAAGGGACAGGGTTAGGATTAGTCTTAACCCAACGCTTGGCTCGCTTACATGGAGGAGATATTTCGTTTATCTCTAAAAGCGGTGATGGCAGCGAATTTACCCTGCTGCTACCCCCCTGTCCACCGTCTGGTAAGGATTTGGCGGAAACTCAGGACTGGGAACAGGTAAGCACCAACCTCTCATCCCCCCATCGTAACCGCTTAGTATTAATTGTGGAAACCGTTCCCCGCTATCTAGAAAGCCTAACGGCGCAGCTAAAACAGTTAGGGTATTGGGTGGTCAATGCTCGTTCGGGTCCAGAAGCCCTCGCCAAAGCGCGTAGCTTACAACCAAGCATTATCTTACTCAATCCCCTCCTCCCGCAAGTTTCGGGTTGGGATGTCCTGAAATTACTCAAATCGGATTCACAAACCTGTCACATCCCCATCGTCGTGACAGCCACTCAAGCGGAAAAACAACAGGCGGATCAAAATAACGCCGATGGCTTTTTACGTTTACCCGTTCAAGCGGACGCATTGGCGAAAAGCCTGACTCGCTTGGGTAAACATCAGCCTCCCACCAATCAGGTTCTAACGCTGCTTTATGTCAGTGCGGGGTTGGTGGAGGTTCCCCCGGAATCGTCAAGACTAATTTCTCAGTTAACTGATATACTCAGTTGCCAACATTCAGATCTAAAATACCGGGTACTGGAAGCCGATGATTTAGAACAAGCAGAATTATTGGCACGGGTTTGGAATCCGGATATTGTTTTGCTGGATGGGGCTGGGATTACCGATCATCCCAGTTATTTTAACGCTTATTCGGCAAATCCCACCTTAGCGGATCTACCCCTGATTACCCTGGATCATCAAACCACACAAGCCGCCAATCAGGCGATCGGTCTTTCTGTTTATCCCTGTTTAGCCCCAGATAATCCTCAGAAAATTACCACATTGTTGCAAGTGATTCAAATTGCGGCTGGCGTGAGTCGCAAGTCGAGTATTCTCCTCTTTGATCTGGGCAACAATCAAACCGCTAGTCCAAAACATCCGACTTTTAATCCTCATCCTGTCACCCCTTACACACCTTGGCTACGGGCATTGATTCAATATCTACAAGCGGCTGGATTTAGGAGTCTATTCTCCCACTGTTGGTCAGATGTCTACCATCAACTTGAAGCACAAATGGTTGATGTACTGCTAATTCGGATCAAGGATATGGAAAATGATTCGGGCGTGGTTCAAGAATTAAACAAGTTGAATCAGCTACCGAATCGACCCCCGATTCTTTTGCTGGATCATCGATTGCCCGATTCATCGTTCAATGTTGGAGTATCTGAATTTGATAAAAGAACGACGGAATTAGAGTCGCAATTGCAAAGCGTGGCTACTAAAGTTTTGCCCGGTCGTTCCTATTCCATGAGTCAATTGTTAGAACAAATTCATCAGGTTCTCGGCTAAGGTATATCCAAGCCAGATCCCCGACTTCTCCAAGAAGTCGGGGATCTCTGTTCTGTGATTAATGATCAACAATTAACTTTGTCTGAATCTCTAGATGAGAGTGGCTGCCAATTCTCACCTCTAAATTTGAGGCTCTATCGAAATAGACGATAGTCGCGGTAATCATCGCGAGTCCGATGAAGATGACGCCGATGTCAATTTTTTCCATGGTAGTATGCCCTTATTGCTGATACCTTCAACAATAGACGACTGACTCCATGCAAAAAAAATACACAGGACAAGTTGCTGAATTGACTATGACATAGGGGTTTAACTTAACCAAGATTGGGGAACGGTGAGCTTTGGGGAGTGGACAATTTCTCAGCTAGCACGGTTAAGGGATGAGGGATATAGGAGATGGGGAAGATGAGGGCGGGTTTAGTCAAGTTATTGGTTTGTGGCAAAATGTTATAGCGCTTTTCAAGAGGTACACAGACAGATCCCCGACTTCTTCAAGAAGTCGGGGATCTTGCTTAGAGACTGTACCTCATCAACCACCAAATCTGCTGTATCTGTAAAACCCGCCTCTACACGCCTATTCCTGGTTTCAATGTAAATCTTCTTCCCAAATCCCAATATAGATTCGTCCCTCTTGTTGGCGTTCAATCACGCCTTCCAGATAATCTAGCTGAAAGGAAAACTGCCGAGATTGACGTTTCCACACTTGTTCTAATCCCTGTTGGATTTGCTGGTTCAACTTACACCCTAACATTCCATTCAATGTCAACAATACCGTCTGAGAATCAACTTCAGGTGTAAAGGAAGCTTCGGTTTGTCGAATTCGTAGAGAGTTTCGGTCAAACAGAAAACCTAAACTGATTTGATCCGGTATTAATTCATAGAAAACAGCACGAGTATTGGGCCAATAACCGCGTGCGGTTCCGGTGGGAGCGCCTAATAGACGCATCACATCTTCTTTTTTAATTCCTGGCTGAAAGGCGGGAACGCCAACGCCTGTGGGGACTTTTCGACATCGAGTTTCAATCATATCTCCTAAAGGAGGGGGAAAGACATTGATAGATTCTAAGGGAAATGTAGAGGGCTTAGAGGCAAGTAGGGAACTCAGTTGTAACCGCGTCAGTGATGATAAAAACTGTGTGGATAGCACGATGGAAAAAATCCCGGCTATCAGGAAATTTATAATGATGACTATTCCCATGACTATTTTATTAAAACTTAGGGAGGTATGTATAGCACCGCAGATAATCAGTTTAACGACCTAGTTGTTTACAATTAAAACGTTTTAATAGGATTAGATTTATACTCAAATAATGGCGCAGTTTTTAGGACTATCAAACCATTACGCTTTAAATAATTGGATGAGAAAACCGTCGCTCGTTTCTTACGAGTAAATCATTTTTTTGGTCATGCCGCCATCAATGACAAAATTTGCACCCGTCACGAATGTAGCTGGAGAAGCGGCGAGATAAACGGTAAATGCGGCAATATCTTCAGGTTTGCCCACTCTACCCGCCGGATGTTGTTGATGATCCTGGGGGGTTAATTGGAGTTGATGTCGGGTTGAGGGCTTTTGCCATTCACTGACATCTATCCATCCTGGACTAATGCAATTGACTCGAATATCTGAACCGAGGCTAATCGCGAGGGCATGAGTTAAGGCGACAATTCCGCCTTTAGCTGCCACATACGCTTCTGTATTCGGTTCAGACATGAACGCTCTAGTTGAAGCTATATTGATAATTATGCCTTGGTTTTGCCGGAGATAGGGAACAGTGTGTTTGGCACAAAGAAATGCCCCCGTTAGATTCGTCGCCAGCTTGTGGTTCCAATCGGCTAAACTGAGTTCGGTGATTGGCGGATTTTCGGGATTGGCGATCGCGGCATTATTGACCAAGACATCGATTCTCCCCCATTGGTTTTGGATGGCTTGAATCGCCTGTTTCACGGACTCTTCCTGGGAAATATCCGTCTGGATAAATTGAATTGCACCAAGGGGTTGAAACTCGGCGGCTGTAGCTGTTCCGGCTTCTGGATCACGTTCTGCGATCGCGACATTCATCCCCTGTTCTAAGAAGGCTTTCGCGATCGCTTTACCAATCCCTTGTCCGCCTCCGGTAATAATAGCGACTTTTCCTGGCAAGCTCATCGGTTATTATCCCCTAATCCTTAGGATTGAGCCGCCCGTTGTTGTTTCAGATAGGCAAACACTGACTTATCGCCAATGTCAGGAGGAATTGGCTGCATTGCCTTACGCACGGCAAAGACTACAAATAGAACTGTCCAAAGTCCTAAAAGCACCTGTTCCGCTGTGGCGGGTAACATATTAACTAAATGTCCTAGTAACAAGATGGGTACTAGGGGAGTCAGCAGTTTGGTTTCAAAGCGGTTAAAACAAAAGGCTTCTTTAAAATAAATCCCGGTTAACGCCGCAAACACAAAGCCAATTCCGAACAGGGTAACGGGTTGGTTATACACAAAAAGGGCGAGGGGTTCGCTACTCTGGATCGCGAACCAGCCAGCCGCAATCGCGCCAATTCCCCAAAACAGTTGTAGGAGGCGGTGTAGGGGGGCTAAATAGATATGAATCGTTGCCAAACTCACGCCTAGCGCTACACAGAATAAGCCATATAGGGGCGTGAGGGCGGTTAAAATGGTGGGATTATTCGGTTGCCACAAGACCAACCCACTAGCGATCGCAAAACTCAATGCTGCGATCATCAGGCTACTGCGGTATACAATAACGCCGACGCGATCGTTGTCGGTAATCGTAAATTCGCCAAATTGACCCTGGTACACCTCAGAGTCCCATTGTTGTTGTAATACCATGTTTATCTCCTCTCGTCTCAATACCAGGAAGGGGCTGGGAAGGTAGAGACGTTGCATGCAACGTCTCTACACCACACCTCCCTTATCTCCCAGCCAATGCCCTCTGTTTTATTAATTTAACCTTTCATTTCGGTGGCGACAGTCACGTCTACCCTCTTCCCTAACTCTAACTGCAACTCAGATTGAGCGCTACCGCCATTCACAGCAATTTCGACCCAACCGTGACTCCCAATTAAGGCGATGAGTTCTCCTAAAGGGCGATCGCTATAGGTTTGACCCGTGGGGATCTGGCGCTGGTTGACGGTGACTGACCCCATTTTTCCCCTCACGTCAGCGGCGGGAATATTGGTGATCAGGTTGCCAAAATGGTCAATATACTGGATAGAACCCGTGATCCCCGTCGCGGTTTTGGTCAGTTCCGGAATTGGCAATTGTACCAAAGTGCTGGGTTCAATTACTGATCCCAACTCGTTTAAGGAAACACCACTGGCAAGATGTGCGCCAACAGGGGCAAATATATCTCGACCATGGAAGGTTTGACTAGGGGTGGGGGTGCGCCAGAATTCTGGGTTAGTGAGTTCAACCGCAAAAACAATCGTACTTTGGGTTAAGATACCGCTAAACAATCCATTATCAGGTCCGACGAGGAAACCGTCATCTACTTGTAGCGCGATCGCACGACGCTGACTACCTACACCGGGATCAACCACCGCGACATGGATGGTGCGATCGGGAAAGTAGGGATAGGCGTTCATCAGGTTAAATCGGGCGGCGGCGATGTTTTGTCGAGGAATCTCGTGGGTGAGATCGATGATCGTGATGGCTGGGTTAATTTGGGCGATGACGCCTTTCATAACTCCCACGTAGACATCGTTGATGCCAAAGTCGCTTAATAGGGTGATGATTGGGTTTTGGGACATAATGAATCTAAATGCATTAAGTTAACTGGCGGTTGAAACCACAGCTACACAAACAAAACCCGCCTGCGCGGGTTTACGCACCCTAGTTTTTCTATCTTTCCTTGTCAAGGGAACGAAAGTTTCGTTTGGTTGGGCGATTTCCTTTTCAACAGGGCTTAAGTTGACACAGATGAAGGCTTGCGCCCGCACATAAGTGCCTCATCTATTTGATAAACGCTATAGTGGGAGCGATACTACTCGGATAAGCTCTAATTTAAATTCTTCTTCCCCCGCTTCCCCTATTGGCGTGGCATACCTTAGTTGATGAATTAGAATTGGTTCGTAGTGAGGGAACCTCAGCCCTCTCCAGCTAAGCGTTATAGCACTCTTCGTGCTTACTACAAACAAAACCTATTTTAGCTGTGCCACGCCACTACTGGACTGACACAGCTAAAATTGTGGAATAGATTTCACCATCGAATAGGGCGCACGTCTGTGCGCCCCTACGGTTTCGGGGCATAATTCTAATATCAAATAGGGTGTGCCACGCCACTACAACCTTTCTGATTCAATGATAGGTATAAAACTTCTATCTTGCAGCACTGATAATCAATCCTCACTTACCTTGAGGTGGGCAAGAGCAACAAAGGATAATATTAGGGTATCAAGGTTTATAAATCTTGCCCACCCTACATAAAATCGACTGAATCGAAGAACCCGCGCAGGCGGGTTTTGTTTGTGTAGCTGCGGTTTCTAACCGCCACGCTAACCGCCGCCCTTTTCTTACCCAAGCGCCTGCTTCACCCGTTCATACTCTGTAATTGCCTGAGAAACCAACGGTTCCGCTTCATCTATTGTACCCGCCCGCCCTAGGGCTTCTAATTGTTGACAAAGTTGGGCAAGGTTCTGCACTCCTAATGCCTGACTGCTTGACTTGAGACTGTGGGCTTTATGATACAACAAATCAGCATCGTTTTGCTTAACGGCATCCTGAATGGAGTCTAACAATTCCGGTGCTTCTTGTAAATAACAGTTAATCACTTCGCTGAGTTCATCCCCTGCCATTTCTTGCAAGGTTTGCATTACGTCTGGATCAAGAACAGGCTGTTCCGTCGGCTGTTCTGTTGTCGGCGGTTGACATTGACTCAAAACCTGTTTTAAAACATCAACGTGAATCGGTTTACTCATATAGTCATCCATCCCCGCCGCCAAACAGGTTTCGCGATCGCCTTGCATGGCATTGGCGGTCATGGCAATAATCCGGGGACGCGCCGATAAGGGAAATTCCTGACAAATTTGCTGGGTTGCAGTCAATCCATCCATTTCTGGCATCTGCACATCCATGAGTACCACATCGTAGGATTGACGGTGTAACGCTTGTAAGACTTCTAACCCATTAGCAACACTATCGGGTCGATATCCCAACCGCTTCAACATATTAATCGCCACTTTTTGGTTGACCACATTGTCTTCCGCCAAGAGAATTTTCAAGGGGAATCGTTGGGAAAAACTGGGGTCATATTTGGATGAATGGGAACGAGTTTTGCGGGGTAAACTGACGTCCTGGGTCAGAATATTAACTAAGACATTATACAACTGAGACTGTTTAATTGGTTTAGGCAAATATGCCGCGATCGCGGGGCTTGAATAGGCGAACTGGGTGTCAGGCGATGTCTCAACTTGCCCGATCAATCCTAGGATGACAATCGGTAAGTTTTTACAATGGGGATACTGACGGATTTGCGTGGCGAATGTCCACCCATCCATTTGAGGTATTTGGGGTGTTAAAATCGCGACATCAAAGCGTTTTCCTGCTTCTAACCATGCTGAGGCTTCTGTTGTGGAGGCGGTAGCGTCCACCTGTATCCCAAAACATTGGGCTTGTTCGGTCAACATTTGCCGAATTGCCGTATTATCTTCCACTATCAACAGGCGTTTATCACTTAATACTTGCTGAGAACTATCGGGTTCTGAATCCGAGGGAACAGGAGTCGCGATCGCGGTAAAATAAAAGGTAGAACCCACACCCTTTTCACTGTCTACCCACATTCTGCCTCCCATCAGTTCACTCAGTCGCTGGCTAATCGCTAATCCTAATCCTGTACCGCCATATTGACGAGTGGTTGACGCATCGACTTGGCTAAAGGGTTTAAATAGCCGATCCATTCGGGTTCTAGAAATCCCAATTCCTGTGTCACGTACAGCAAATTGTAAACAAATTTGATCCTCTGATAGTTCAGCCGTAGGGGTTACTGAAATCACCACGTCTCCAGTTTCAGTAAACTTGACCGCATTACTAACTAGATTGACTAAAATTTGGCGTAATCGGGTCACATCACCTACAATCATCTCAGGCGTTTGAGAGTCCATCAAATAGGCAAGTTCAATCCCTTTATCTCTAGCTTTCGACGATAATAGATCTAAAGATTCTTCAAGACAAGCGCGTACATCAAACGGCTGTTCCTCTAAAATCAGCTTCCCTGACTCAATTTTCGAGAAGTCGAGAATATCGTTGATGATCGTCAGTAAGGCATCACTACTATTGCGGATAATATCGACAAATTCACCCTGCTGATCGGTTAACTGCGTATCCAGTAACAAACTTGTCATGCCAATTACCGCATTCATCGGCGTGCGGATTTCATGACTCATCATTGCCAGAAAATCACTCTTGCTACGGTTCGCCATTTCCGCTTCTTCTTTCGCTGCTTTGAGTTGTTCTTGGGCAAGTTTTTTCTCGGTAATATCAGTAATAGTGCCAACAAGACGGTAGGGATTGCCTTCGCGATCGCGAATACAGCGCCCCTTTGCTGCAATCCACAGATAATGCCCATCTCGATGTTTGATGCGATGGATATTTTCATAAATCTGGGTTTTCCCAGCTAAATGATGATTAATATCCTCTATTACCTGATGTAAATCATCCGGATAAACATGATCAGACCAGCTTGATAGACGGTTGGGCAAGGAATTCTCCTCATAGCCAATAATTCGCATCCAGACGGGAGAATAATATACCTCATTGGTCAAGACATCCCAGTCCCAAATTCCATCATTTGTCCCCGAAACAGCCAGTTCATAGCGTTCTTCGCGTTCCCGCAATAGGGTTTCTATTCGTTTACGTTCTTTAATTTCGATAGCTAGTTCATTATTAATAGAGGCGAGTTTTTGTGTGCGTTCTTGCACCCGTTGTTCTAAGGTTTCGTTTGCCTGTTTAATTTCATGAAATTTTTGTGTCAGTACAGATGCCATCAACTGAAAGTTACTAATCAGAGAATGAATTTCCCGGACTCGACTTTTCGACCAATCAACAGGAACCGTGTTATCCAGAAGCTTTTGCGGTAAGTTAGTGGTTACCTGTGCCAACGTGTAGATGGGCTGGACTAATCGATGGCTTAGTAGTACAGCAACCAGCAATGCTAAAACCGTAATCAGTAGCATGGTTGCCAGGTTTTGCAGGTAGAGGATTTCTAAATTATCAATATAAGGCGCTGTCGGAATTTTAATCACTAACGTCCAAGGAAGATAGGGTTCGAGTGAGAGTTCTTGGACATGAAATGAATTTCGCCAACGCACCATAATTGGTGTGCCGGGAGCAATGGGCAACCATTGAAAAATATCAGCATCAAGGGGACGAATTTCACCTCCTTGACGCGGATCAAAGGGTTCCATGATCCTGACATTCGACTGGGTACTGGCAATCAGGTTATTTTGATGATCAACTAATGTTATTTGTAACCTTCTCCCTTTAATATTCAGTTTGAGGAATTCCTGAATGTGACTTAAATCTAAGGAGCCATAGGCAATGCCACGAAAACGATTATTGACTATCACTGGCACACTTAAGCCGACATGAGGTAACGGATAGGCATCATCTATATGTACATCGGAGAGAATCGGCTTTAAACTGGTGGCAGTTTGTTCCAGTAAGGACTGTTTGGTTATATTTAAGCCGATGGTTGATTCTCCATCTGGATTAAATGGGGGTTGAGCGGCAATTATTGTTCCATCCGTATCGGTGACATAAGCCTTAATAAAATCAGAGAAACTGCGTTTAATTAATTCAGTACTTTTCTGTAGAAGTTCCGAGGGTTGCTCTGGATATTGAGCGGCAATCTCAGCTAGTTCCTCAACCGCATGTAAATGTTGCTGATACCAAAAATTTAGGTTAGCGACGAGGGATGCAGATGTGGCATTGAGTTCGGTACGAATGTCTGATTCAATATTATTGAGAATTTGCCGCCCGTTAAAAATGGTTAAAATTAATACCGGGAATAAGACAAACGCGACGAAGAGATTAAAAATTGTTTGCTGTAGCGAAAGTCGGTTGGATTGGCGTCGAAATTTGAGCCAATTCTGTAAAGGTAAATTTGTGACAATTAGCGTTGCAATCAAAGCATTAAAGATACTATTGACCGACTGCTTAAACACAATCAACCAGGTTTGAGTCACGCCAACATTTAAAACCCCCCCATAAAATAGCCACACCAGAGGCATACCAATCAACACCCAATAGATACCAGTGAGGAGCAGCATGTTTTCCGTCTTGCGGTGCAACAGCAAGCTAATAAACAGGGCTTCCCCGGTAAAAACAATAATGGCGTAGGGATGTCCCCAGAGGGTATAGGTATAACTGCTGGCAATCAGGGCGGCTAAAGTCCCCCAGAATATGCCATAAAAATACACCACCATTAAGACGGCAATACTGCCAAATAAAAAGTCCACCCCAAAAAATAGGGATAGACTGAAATAGTTGCCTAAATATCCAGCTCCAATTAGGGCGAAGAGTAAGAGATTAACACGCTTAAACAGGGAGGAAAATCCTTTGTTCAAATGAAAAGGGAATTTCATAGATGAGAGAGCGTTGGCTGGGTTTCCGGATCTAAAAGTGACAGAATGACCAGAGACTGATCATCACCTAGGCTGGACTGAATCCACCTTAGATCTAGCTTAGACTCAGATCTTGCATCTGTCGCTTTTTTCAGACACGATCATTGAGATTTTCGGGATTATTGGGATTATTGGGATGATCGCGGTTGTAGGGGCGAGTCGCTGCACATCGTAGGTGGTGTGAGAATTAACCTATATCGACTCGCCCTTTTCTAAAGGTACGCCGTGTCGGATAATTGCTGATAACCGGTGGAGGGCGACCCGATTAAATCAAAGGTTGTGGCAATTTTCAAAATTGCTGAAACAGCAGAATGGCAATTTCTTGTAACATTTCTACATCCGAGAGTTGGGCGATGTTCAGAATTTCATCGGGAATGACAACAGCCATCGGGTAAAATTTAGACTCGTTTATTCCTATTGTAAAGACAACTAATACCCGACGGAGGGCGACCCGATAAAATTAAGGGTTGGGTGATGTTAATTGAATGAGGCGGGTCGCCCCTACCATTGTTTTGATGTGCGCGGTGTCGGATAATTCCTGATACTATTCCTACAATGCCCTATAATGCCCCGTTTTGGCAATATCTAAGGTACAACTGCAATACATTCAATTTCGACTAAAACGTCTTTGGGAAGTCGGGAAACTTCCACACAAGCCCGGGCGGGGGCGGATGCTTCATCAAAATAGCGGGCATATACCTGATTCATTGCCGCAAAATTATTCATATCCGAAAGAAAAACTGTGGTTTTGACGATATCTTGCATCTGAACCCCAGCCTCTTCCAGAATCGCGGCTAAATTTGCCATCGCCTGTTCCGTCTGCTTGACGATATCGTTTTCGCCAATAATTGCACCCGTTTTGGGGTCAAGGGAAATTTGACCGGCGACAAAAATCAGTTCTCCTCTAGCTGCGATCGCTTGATTATAGGGTCCGACGGGTGCAGGGGCGTTGGTTGTACGGATGATTTTTCGGCTCATTGGTCATTCATCATCAGTTATTGGTCATTCGTCAAAGAATTATCGCACTGAATGGGAGCAAATGTAGGGGAAGGTTTTACAGATAAGTTATGGCGACACAGGGATAAGTTAACTAAACCTGCCCCGACTAAACCTGCCTCTACAATGTTCAAAACTCAAAACGGTATAATGTCTGATCCTTGCGCTGTATTTAATGATGAATCAATCCACTCAATCTACCTCCACTCTGCCCAAACCGGATCTCGTTCCCGGAAAAAAACGACGTCAGCGCATCAATTTCTGGACGCTAGGGGTTTTAGCGATCGCGCTTTTGGTGGCGACGCCTGTCTTATTTGTATTGAGCAATATTTTTACCGATGCGGGTGAGATTTGGCAGCATTTGGCGCAAACGGTTTTATGGCGCTACCTAGCTAACTCATTCTGGCTGATGATTGGTGTCGGCTGTGGCGTTGGTTTAATCGGTGTGGGAACCGCCTGGTTAGTAACGATGTGCCGTTTTCCCGGATCTCGCCTGTTTGAATGGGCGCTATTATTACCCCTCGCCGCACCTGCTTATGTCTTAGCCTATACCTACACCGACTTTTTAGACTTCTCAGGACCGATTCAAACCGCGTTACGGGATGGGTTTGGCTGGAGTTATGGCGATTACTGGTTTCCCAATATTCGTTCCTTGGGTGGGGCAATTCTCATGTTAACGCTGGTGTTGTATCCCTATGTTTATTTATTGGTACGGGTGGCGTTTTTAGAGCAATCGGTTTGTACCTTAGAAGCTAGCCGCAGTCTGGGGTGTAGTCCATGGCGCAGTTTTTTTACAGTAGCATTACCCTTAGCCCGTCCCGCGATCGCCGCAGGTGTGGCGTTAGCGTTAATGGAAACGCTGAATGATTTTGGCACGGTGAAGTATTTTGGCGTACAGACGTTCACCACGGGTATTTATCGAACCTGGTTTGGTTTGGGGGAACGAGTCGCCGCCGCCCAATTAGCGGCATTTCTGTTGCTGTTTATTTTAGCGTTAATTTGCGTCGAGCGATGGTCACGGCGTCAGGCACGATATTATCAAAACACGAACAGTTATCGTCAACTGCCCAGTTATCAGTTAGAAGGGATACGCGGAATTGGCGCGGCGTTGGCGTGTTTTGTGCCATTGAGTCTCGGATTTTTGCTTCCAGCGGGACTTCTGCTGGAGATGACACTCAAAAATACTACCGCGACGCTAGAGGGTAAGTTTTGGGTTTATGCCCGTCATAGTTTTATTCTGGCAGTGGTAACAGCGGTTTTGGGTGTGGCGATCGCCGTCATTATGGCGTATGGATTACGGTTGCAATCAACCCTGGTGATGCGCTTAGCGACTCGGATTGCCGCGATGGGGTATGCTGTACCCGGTTCAGTGATTGCTGTGGGGATTCTGATTCCCATTGGCAGACTGGATAATGCCATTGATGCCGGGATGCAAGCACTATTTGGCATATCCACAGGGTTACTGTTCAGTGGTACGATTACTGCCTTAGTTTATGCCTATTTAGTGCGCTTCCTTGCCGTATCGTTTAATAGTGTGGAAGCCAGTTTAAGTAAAATTAAGCCCAGCTTAGACGATGCTGCCCGTTCCTTGGGGTACAGTCCGACGAGTACCTTAGTCAAAGTCCATGCACCGATGATGTGGGGGGGATTACTCACCGCCGGGATGTTGCTGTTTGTGGACGTGATGAAGGAATTGTCCGCCACCTTAATTATTCGACCCTTTAATTTTGACACCCTTGCCGTGCGCGTCTACAACTTGGCATCAGATGAGCGGTTAGTGGAAGCGGCTGCACCAGCATTAGCGATCGTCGTTGTCGGAATAATTCCAGTTATCTTATTAAGTTGGCGAATTGCGCGATCAAGGTGATTCGTCATTTGTCATTCGTCATTTGTCGTTTGTGATAATTGAACGGTTAAGTCGGGGCGGGTTTAGTTATATCAGGGTGAAAACGAAACGTTAGTGGTAAAACCCGCCCCTACAACAGATGTTTTATCGGAACGTCTCTACTACCCCATCTCCCCCATCTTCCCCATCTCCCTCATCTCCCCCATTTCCCTCATCTCCCCCATCTCCCCCATCTTCCCCATCTCCCTCATCTTCCCCATCTTCCCCATCTCCCTCATCTTCCCCATCTCCCCCATCTTCCCCATCTCCCTCATCTCCCCCATCTCCCTCATCTCCCCCAGCTTCCTCTTCCCTGGTGCGTAATGTCGGTTATTATGATAAATTTTTTAACATACGTTTTAAGATTTGCTGCATTAGACTTTTGCCAGCGATGATCGAACCAGCCAATGAGCAAACCTTGGCAGAACAAGCGCCAAGTCGTTACGAGTGCCGCTCTTGCGGCTACGTTTACGAGCCAGATAAGGGAGATAGTAACCGTAATATTGCCGCCGGGACACCCTTTGAGGAGCTACCCAGCGACTGGCGTTGTCCAGTATGCGGTGCTAAAAAGCCCCAATTTCAGGATATTGGTGCCAGTGGTGCCCCCTCTGGGTTTAAGGAGAACCTCAGCTATGGCTTTGGGGTGAACCGTTTAACCCCAGGGCAAAAGAATGTCTTGATTTTTGGCGCCTTACTGCTAGGCGTTATCTTCTTTTTAAGTTTATACGGACTACGCTGAACCGAGGAGGCAATCCCTCTATACACATATCTCAGTTACGCCAAACGACAGCATGTTGCCAATGAGCAATTTCATGAAAACCTTGAAACGAATCTTAATAATCTTCGCGATCGCCTGTTTGTGTGTTAGTTGTAAGTACGCCGAACCCTTGGGCTATAACCCTTGGGAATTGGTTTCCTTACCTACCCAGGAAACACTACGGGATATCGGGTTTACCGATGACCCCAGTCATGGATGGCTCGTTGGCAGCAATTCCACACTCCTGGAAACCACCGATGGTGGCGAAACCTGGCAGGAGAAACTCCTAGATGTTGGGGATGATAATAAATATCGTTTCACATCGGTGAGTTTTGCGGATGACGAAGGCTGGATTGTGGGTGAACCCTCAATTCTGCTACATACTACGGATGGTGGTGCGTCCTGGGTACGCATACCTCTAAGTGAAAAGTTACCCGGCGATCCCAACACCATTTTGGCGCTAGGTCCCAAATCAGCGGAAATGACAACCACAATTGGGGCAATTTACCGCACCCAAGATGGGGGTAAAACCTGGAAAGCTCAGGTGGAAGAAGCAGTAGGTGTTCTGCGTAATATTTCCCGTTCCCAGGATGGTAAATATGTCGCCGTTTCCGCCAGAGGGAACTTTTACTCAACCTGGGAACCCGGTCAAAGTTCCTGGGAACCCCATGAACGCAGCACTTCTAAGCGTCTGCAAAATATGGGATTCACCGAAGACGGGCGTCTCTGGGGCTTAGCACGAGGCGGAATGCTGCAATTTAGTGGTAGTGAAGATTTAGATGCTTGGGAAGAACCAATCTATCCCGAATTTTCCACCAGTTGGGGATTACTGGATTTAGCCTACCGAACTCCCGATGAAGCGTGGATTGCTGGGGGAAGTGGGAATTTGCTTTGTAGTTTTGACGGTGGCAAAACCTGGCTTAAAGATCGCGAAGTAGAAGATGTGCCATCCAACTTTTACAAAGTTGTCTTTATCACGCCAGAACAAGGATTTGTTATTGGTCAAGCGGGTGTTTTGCTCAAGTATGAACCCCCAGCCAAAACAACGGCTTGATCGCGTATAAATTAGTTGACTGTAATCTCGGCTTGATCATGGCTGTAAAGCCAGCTCGATGTTTTAAAATAGGAAGGTCGAGTGAATTATAACTGTTTCTGGGAAGGAGGAATCATTTATGTCAGGTAGTACTGGTGAGCGTCCATTCGGCGATATTATTACCAGCGTTCGTTATTGGGTGATTCACAGCATCACGATTCCGGCTCTGTTTATTGCCGGTTGGCTATTTGTCAGCACAGGTCTAGCCTATGATGTGTTTGGCACACCCCGCCCGAACGAGTATTTCACGCAACCGCAGCAGGAAGTTCCAATTGTGAGCGATCGCTACGAGGCGAAAAAGCAAATTGATGAATTTACCAAAAAGTAAAATTTGGAGATTTCAGTAAAAAATCATGACTAATACTCCCAATCAACCCGTTTCCTATCCGATTTTTACCGTTAGATGGCTAGCGGTGCATACGTTAGCGGTTCCCACCGTATTTTTTCTCGGCGCGATCGCCGCCATGCAATTTATTCAACGATAGGAGCTAAAATCCATGCCAGAGCGCACTCCCAATCCGAATAACCAGCCAGTTGAACTGAACCGGACCTCTCTGTTTCTCGGTCTGTTGTTGGTTTTTGTGTTGGGCATTCTCTTTTCCAGTTATTTCTTCAATTAACTCAACTCACTCATTCGTTAGCTTGAACTAGGAGGTATTCGTCGTGTCTGGAAGTGGAAAAATTCCGTTATGGGTCGTCGCCACAATTGCTGGAACAGGTGTTCTGGTCGTTGTTGGTCTTTTCTTCTACGGTGCTTACGCAGGCGTTGGTTCTGCAATGTAGGATGGATCGTCAACTCAGTTGAACTGAAAATTAATTGAACTGAAAATTAATCTGAGAATTAACGCCGCCAGTTTTGTGGAGACTGGCGGTATTTTATGGTGATTTGTCATTCGTCCTTTGTCATTTGTCATTTGTCATTCGTCATTCGTCCTTTGTTAATCAGGAAGTCGCTCCCCCATCTCCCTCTCTCATCGGTGCTGGAACTGGGGGAGATCACCACTTTTGTGTGATCATTTCTTGATAATTGACAGTTTTAGGGAAAAACTGTAAAAATATATACAGAAATATTTTGATAAACCTATCTGAATTCAGGGATCTATCCCAAGTCAGATGCGTTTTCAGTCCAATTAGAGCAAGAAGCCCATTTTCCCCAAGCCAAGATTCGCTGGTGGAAATCAATTGGAGGCGTAAACCATGAAACTTCATTATCGAGGAGTCAACTACGATTCAGAGCCATCAATGGCAGATGTAACCGAAGGTGAGACTGGCGGCACATACCGAGGTCACACTTGGAAAATGCACAAGCCAAAGCTACAGCAAAGACGCCCAGGGTCAGTTGGACGCCCAGGGTCAGTTGAACTGACCTATCGAGGTGTCACCTATCGGCGCAGTTAAAACGCTTAGAGTCTAGGCTTCACTCAATTCAAACCATTTTTTAAAAGACTTAAGGGAGACAAGACAGATGAAACGTTGTTATCGGGGTGTTCATTACGATGACACACCATCCACATTAGACGTAACCAAAGGCGAGATTGGCGGCACTTATCGGGGTCAAAATTGGCGGTTTCACTATCTCAGACATATTCCCGAACCCCCACCTACCCATGATTTAAAGTGGCGAGGCGCTGGATATCAGACCGGGAAACCCGGTGTTGTCAAGTCTACTCCGGTCGAGTTACCGATGACGATGGTAGGAACTCGTTCCTGGTTTATTAATAATTCGCGCCAAAAAGCCTTCCAGCAAACCCGCGTCACTCACCTGGACAATATCTGTCAGTCCCTAGAACATCGGTTAGAAGTCGCCAGGGCAAAAGGTGATCAAGACTTAGTGCGTCAGCTGGAGAAAGAATCCGAGCAAATGACCTGTCCCTTGAGATAAGCTTACGCTACTCCAGATCCCCGACTTCTTTGTTGAAACCCTGATTATCCCGAATAAATTGGATTCTCCAAGTCGGGGATCTACCGGACGTTGACAAGGATTGTGGCTTAAGTTGACACGGATGACTGACGTGCGCCCTCTTTTCAACGTGTGTAAGTTTGGATAATAGTATCTGTCAACAGAACAATGAACCCAAAAGGTTAACGCTGCGCCAGTAGACTCGTATCTAGTACGACTGGAGCGATCGCACGAGCACGAGTTTTATCCCTAATAATGATAGCGACAAGAAATAATCGTTAGATAATTATCATCTACCGCGTAGACAAGACGATTCGTATCATCAATACGACGTGGCAAAAACCCCGATAAATTTTCTTTCAACGGTTCAGGTTTGCCAATCCCCTCAAATGGCATACTTTTAGTTGCCTTGATCAGTTTATTAATCCTCTTAAGCGTCTTCTTATCCTGATTTTGCCAATAAAGATTTTGCCAATAAAGATAGTCCTGCCACGCTTCATCAGTCCAGGCTAACTTCTGGTTACTCATCTAATAAGTCTTTCTCTGTTACCTGTCCTTGTTTGTATTGGGCAATGGAGCGTTCTAAGTGGGCTACATTGGCTGGAGACTTTAATAAATGAACGGTTTCGAGCAAACTATTAAAATACTCAAGGGACATAACGACGGCATCATCAGCATCCCGTCTGGTGATTATAGTATAGTCAGCATCATTAACCACCCGATCCAAAATGGCTTTCAGTTTATTTCTAGCTTCAGTAAACGTTACGACTTTCATCGATCAAAGTTGTCCGTTTAATTGTACAGGTATAGCCTAGCTGATCTGAGCTACGCACGTCAAAGTCATTGCGGTTCAGTTCCCCAACTGCTTAGAGGAATGGGAGTTCTCACGTAGGTAAAGACGATTAGCGCTGCGCCAATAGGCTTACATCAAGCATTACCGAAGTGATCTGATTTTCTCGACTTAATACCCTAATGATTGTGAAAATTCGGCAAGCGCGATCGCGTTACAATAGCAGCAGGTTAATCTGAGGCTGATTTTAGTATGCCCATTACATTGCCACCGGAACTGGAACAGTTTATTAAAAATTAGGTTGTTAAAGCGTCGGTCAAGTATTATGAGAAACCGGGTTTCTCGTGAGGATGACAACGAAATATCATTCACCCAAAGAAACCCGGTTTCTTGACCGATGTCCTAGCGGCAAGTATGCCTCTACTGATGAAGTCTTGTTGATGGCTTCACTCTCATTTAGTTGTCTTAACCAAGCCCATATTGTTCTTTTCTGCCTGTTGGGGCTTCGTGAATCTGCAACCATGTTTTATAATGAGAGAATCAAACTTGCTGAAAAACAGGGATGGACAAACTAAAGTTTATTGATTTATTTGCTGGAATTGGTGGATTTAGAATTGCCTTTGAAAGAACGGGATATGAATGCGTGTATTCTTGTGAAATTGATCCCAAATGCCAGGAAGTATATTTTAATAATTTTTTAGATCAACCCGCAGGTGATATTAGAAAAATAGACATTAATAGTATTCCTGACTTTGATGTTTTAACGGCGGGCTTTCCTTGTCAGCCTTTTAGTATATGTGGCAAAAGAAAAGGTTTTCAGGACACACGAGGTACTTTGTTTTTCCGCATTTGTGAAATAATCGCAGCCAAAAAACCTCCAGTTATTCTCCTGGAAAACGTAAAACATTTAATGCATCAAGATAAAGGTAGAACGCTCAATGTGATTTTGTACTCTTTAGAAGATTTGGGATATAAAGTCAATTATAGTCTGCTGAATTCTAAAGATTTTGGCGTCCCCCAAAACCGGGAAAGAATAATTATTGTTGCCACCCAAAATAAACAATTTAATTTCACTAAAATAAAAAAAACAAATGCTAGAGCAAAATTAAAAAATTTTCTATCTGATTCTGATAATTTTGAATATTTAGAGCCGGACAGCTATACCATAATAGATCAACCCAAACAACAGCAATCGGGATTAATTTTTGTAGGATATCGCAATAATAAGAGTATTTGGAAAAAAGGAGTTAGACCCAACACTCATCATTTATCTAGAGTTCACCATCAACCCAATAGAATTTATTCAGTAGAAGGCATACATCCTACAATACCTTCTCAAGAGACATCGGGGCGATTCTTTATTTATCTCAGCCAAGAAAATGCAGTTCGCAAATTGACGATTAAAGAATGTTATAGAATTATGGGATTTCCAGAGAATTTTAAACTTCACGGAAATTTAGGAGAATGTTACAAGCAGGTGGGGAACTCGGTCTGCATTCCCATGGTTTCTGAAATTGCTCATCAATTAAAAGAACAAATATTTTTTTGTAGTCAGGAAGAAGAAGATGCAAATAATTTTATGGCTGAAAGTAAAGAAAAGTTTGTTCAATTGCAAATACCAGAATTACGGTTATGAATCACAAATAAAAGTTATTACAGGTTTATAAGCAAGCTATCAATGCTGAAGATATTCAAGGTGAAATACCAGATACTTACAAAGATTTTATTTCCAAGATTGCCAACAACTGTACTCGATTAAAAGGAGTTTATACAGTTTTAATAACTTTGTTAGTACATAAAACTCTTAACCCAGACCAAGATATTAGATTTCATCAAGCCCAAATAGGAGGTTTTTCAGGTAGAAATATAGATAAACAGTATATTACTCCTACGTTACAAGAGTTAGGGCTTCCTGCAATGGCTGAAAGTGGCTGGTTAACTCGTTCCCTTGAACAACCTAAACCTTACACTCTTGATTACCCTGGGAAAATCGGTAATAAATCAGTTAAAGAAGCATTTCTGAATCTTATAGATTGGGTTCAAAAAAATCCTAACAAAGCAGAGTTAGTATTGAGAATACTTTTAGGGCAAGTTATCCAAAATACCAATTCCACTAAAATTGAGATTACTAAAATAGAAAATAATGCAAGGCTTAATATTAGAGTTATAGTAGATTGTTTAGAAGAGCATTTTAATTTTAATTATAAAACTCATGGAGCATCTAAACTTCCAGTTCTTGCGTTCTATGCTATTTATCAAATTTTGATTGAAGAAGTTGAACGATATAAATTATGTACCTTAAAAAAGTTAGCTAGTCATACAGCTTCCGATCTAACGTCTAGAAGTGCAGGTGATATTGAAGTATTTGATGAAAACAATAAGTTATTTGAAGCTGTTGAAATTAAACAGGGTAAGAAAATTGATATTTAAATAATTCGTATAGTTAAAGAAAAGATAGTGAAATACAACCCACAACGATACTGTATTTTTTCATCATCTGATATTGAAAATTCAGATTCTGAATTAATTGATATAGAAATTAGTGAAATAGATAAAAATTATGGCTGCCAAATAATTATTAACGGAACCATACCTACCTTGAAGTATTATTTAAGATTGATAAGTTCACTCGATAATTTTATCAATAAATATTCCCTATTGATAGAATCAGACTCTGAACTTCAAATTGATCATAAGATTAAGTGGAATGAAATATTATCTAAACATTTTGATATCTCTTACGGGGATCAGAGCGACTGATATTATGGACACATGGGAAAGGGCGCAAGCCTTGCGCCCCTACCGTCGAACCTGGAAAGATCGCATACACTGAAAAGGCAAGCGCGATCGCACTTCGGGAAAGTATGGATGTGATCGCGTTACAATAGCAGCAGGTTAATCTGATGCTAATTTTAGTATGCCAATTACATTGCCACCAGAACTGGAACAGTTTATTAAAAATCAGGTTGCTAGCGGCAAGTATGCCTCTACTGATGAAGTCTTCTTAGCTGGTATTAAACTGCTACAGGAACGAGAAAATCTTTATCAAGGACGATTTGAGGAATTACGCTGCGAGATTATGGTTGGAGTTGAAGCGGCTGAACGAGGTGAATTCTTGGATGCAGAAACCGTCATGATTGGGCTGCAAGAGAAATTGCAACAGCGTCGCGCTTAGGCTAATTGATAAGCAATGTTTGCCGAATTACATCGACAGAAGCCGAGATATAGAGAGTATTATGGACTATCTCGCCCAAAGAGGAAGTATTGAAACGGCAGAGCGTTTTCTTGATAAGATCGACAGGAAGTTCAAAAGGCTATCTCAATTCCCCCAAATGGGACGTCAACGAGATGAACTCTATCCTGGCTTGCGGAGTGTACCGTTAGAGGATTATCTAATTTTTTATCGTCTGGTTACAAATGTAATCGAGGTGATGCGGGTAGTGGGCGGTTATCGCGATCTGGAGGCGCTATTTCGGGAAGATGATCAAGACTAAGCGATCGCATCCACTGAGGCACAAAGGCGATCGCTCTGTGTATATTGGACTTAGGGCAAGAGCATTACAACAGAAAATATATGTCTACTTATCATGAAGTACGTCGTCTAGCGGAAAACCTTACTCCTGATGAGCAAATGCAGCTGATAGAAGAATTGTTCAGCTTAATTCATCAACGAGTGACTTTAGCACCTAAGCCCAAACGTAGCATCTTGGAGTTGCGAGGGCTAGGTAAAGAAATTTGGAATGGCATGGATGCTCAAGACTATGTTAATCAGGAACGAGACTCATGGAATGGATAGCCCAGTTACAGGGGCAAGTCGTTGGTTTGGATAGTGCGCCACTGATTTACTTTATAGAGGAAAATCCGACTTACTTGGAGATGACTGACGCTTTTTTTGAGGCAATGGTGCGCGGTGAGTTTAGGGTTGTAACCGAGGGTGATAACTTTGTTAGAAGTGCTAGTTTATCCTCTACGGCGAGGGAACACAATACTGGCTCAACAATATCGTGACATCTTGTTTAATGAAGAAGGTTTGACGACTATCGAAGTGTCTGTAGCTATTGCTGAGGAAGCTTCACAACTCCGGGCAGCTTACAATTTGAGAACGCCTGATGCAATTCAAATGGCTACAGCAATTCGTCAAGGTGCTTTGTTTTTTTTGACTAATGATGCGCGTTTACCTTCTTTACCAGGGTTGGCAGTTTTGGTGTTAGAACCCACATTCCGCACTTCATAATGTAATACGTGATGATTACGCCTTGTGGGTAGCTTGGCGAACATAAAAACTGAAAAATCTAAGTATTTATACGTAAAAAGTTCGCCAAGCTATCCAGTTTTTCCGTACTACTTGGCATACTACAACTTGACGTGCGGAAGGTGGGTTAGAAGAATTGAGAGCTTGATTTTTAGTGGAGAGCGATCGAACTTCGGAAAAGATAGACGCGATCGCATACACCGACGCAGAAACGCGATCGCACTTCGGCAATAAATGCCTGGTCTACCATCCTCCAGTAGAGAATAATTTCATATTCCCAATTTAAATTCGTGACAGCTTACAATAGCAGTAGGTCAATCCAAAGCTGATTGCAGATAAGCGTGAATAAATGGAGCTAATTTGCCGTTCATCACATCATCAATTGACGTTGTCTCCACCCCAGTTCGACAATCCCGCACTATCCCCTCTAAGCACTGAGACTCACTAAATTTGGTACACAGATAGTCTCGAACATTTGGGACTTCTGATACTCCTGTAATTAAATCACATCGGATGTTACTAATATCCCCCACACCTTGGGCTTGAGCAATAGCTAACAATTTGCTTTTGAGAAGAATGAGAGCTTTTTCTCTGTTCTGTAGCTGAGATCGCTCCTGTGAAGAGCAAACAACAATTCCTGTTGGAACATGCAAAATCTGCACCAACACACATCTGGAAATAACCCCTGTTATCCTTAAGCATCTAACCTTGGAGGGTATCGTGATTTGTAAGTGTTTCTGAGGAATATCAATCTCACCATCTTCATCTAATAGTGGTATTACTTCCACTGTGACACTCGATATGTACTGCTCCTCACCAGTAAGAAAAAGTGAATTATACCTCAGACTATGTTCTCCTTTTTCTGCTTTGAGATAACCGTAGGCGTAACGCCCAAAAATTTCCAGAGTGAAAGATTCATGGCAATTCCTTGCATTTTCTCCATAATCTCTCTGAATTATATCGATTATATCTATCCCTTGATGAGCCACTGGATATATTATCCTATAGTCTCCCTGAATTACGTCAATTAGACGTATTCTATAGCCATAATTTTCTGCCCATTGAACATACATTCGTACTATCTCTATTACCCAAAATTGAAAATTTTTATCTCTAGATTTTGCCTCAATAATTAGAAAGGCTCCCTTCTGGTCACAGGGATCAGAGAGTAATTGTTGTATTTCCCATTTTTCTAGTTCCCGATTCAGTTGAGCAATCAGTACCTGCGATTCCTGCAACAACTCCTCATCTGTTTCCTGCTCTAGCAATAATGAGGCAGCTTGGAGGTCTTGCCAGCTAACTTGCCACTGCTCAAAATGCTGGAGTTGGAGTCGGTAGTTACTAAGCTGTTGGAGTGCTTCTTGGTAAGAAGGGCTTCTGTTGCTAAGGTCTGGTTGAGTGGCTACCTGCTCTAGGTATTGAATTATTGCTGTCAGTTCAGGATTGTTAAAGACAGTCTCTCACCTTATTTAAACGAGAGGACAAGATTTCTAGCTGTTGCTTGATGTCTGGGACTTGAGTCATGACGTATTTCCTTATCGTAAATTAACGATTCTGTTTTAAGTAATCTTAAATTAAAGTAAAGCTTGAATACTACCAAATGGAATCAAGATTCAGGACAAATCCAGGTAATACTGTTTCCACTGAAAGGGTAGAAGGAGATTCAAGCACTTCAATCTCTTGACCGGGGCGATAAATTTCCACTTGCCGCAGTTTCTGATTAATTAACCAACCTAAGCGGACACCATTCTCTAAATATTCTTTCATTTTATCCTGAGTGTCTTTCAAGCTATCACTCGGAGAAAGTAACTCAATCACAAAATCAGGACAAAGAGGAAGAAATCTCTTTTGTTGCTCAGGAGTTAGGGCATTCCAGCGTTCCAATTTTACCCAGGAAGCGTCAGGAGAGCGATCCGCTCCATTCAGTAGTTTAAAACCACCAGAAGAATCAAAAACTTTACCTAATTTATTTTGCTCGTTCCAGATCCATAATTGAGCAGTTAATCCAGCATTACGGTTACTCGTTTCTCCCCCTACAGGTGGCATGATAATTAATTCCCCTGTAGCAGTACGTTCAAATCTGAGCGTTTCATTGTCCTGACAGAGTTGATCAAATTGCTCATCTGTTAGTTGAATGATTGAGTGTAGGTTGAGGGTTAAAGCAGTCATAGTGATTGAGGAGACATGAAAGCAAGTTATTCGATTACATCCACAAATTTGCGGGATTGTCTTTGTCATCTTCCCACTTAGCCGGATTATTGATAATATAGTCTCGAATTCGGTCTAATGATCCATCAGCGCGAATGATGTGGTCATAAAATCGCGGTTGCCAACCAAAAGATGAATAATTATTCCTTTTACACCACTGACTAACGGCTGCTTTGTATGATCGAATGATGGCACCCAGAGAACCTGCTTTCGGAGACATTTGTGATCTTGCCCGATAGAACTCCGTGTCGCCACGGAATGTAGAGACGTTGCATGCAACGTCTCTACATGATGAATTAGGTTTATTAATAATCACAATGCCATGTAAATGATTGGGCATGACCACATAAGCATCCAGATCGGTATAAGCACAATGATGAGGAATTTCTGCCCAAAATTGTTGGGCGATTTGCCCAATCTTGGATAGGCGCATTTCTCTTGATATGACATCACCCAAGAAAAACGTGCGATCGCGTGTACAGATGGTGACGAAATACCAACCATTTGCGCCATAGTCTCTGTGGGGTAATCGGGTGGATTCAACCCGATATTTGCCTTTGTACAGGGTCATGGGTTTGTCCAGATGATGGTGTAGAGACGTTGCATGCAACGTCTCTACATGATGCATTTGGGTTGTTAATTATCACAATACCATATAAATGATTGGGCATGATCATATAGGTATCCAAATCAGGATAGATACCATGATGAGAAATATATGCCCAGAATTGTTAGGCAATTTGCCCCATCTGAGACAGGCGCATTTCTCCTACTATCACATCAGGGAATAAAAATGTGCGATCGCGGGTACAGATGGTGAGGAATCAACCTTTTGCCCCTGGCGTGTTAATGGGATTCCACCCGATATTTGTTTTGTACAAGGTTATAGGTTTTCCCCGATCATTGTGTAGAGACGTTGCATGCAACGTCTCTACAATCGTCAGGTCACCGACTATAACATCAGCAAAGAAAAATGTGCGATCGCGGGTACAGATGGTGAGGAAATATCAGTGGGTTAATGGGATTCCATCCGATATTTGTTTTATACAAGGTTATAGGTTTTCCCCAATCATTGTGTAGAGACGTTGCATGCAACGTCTCTACAATCGTCATGTCACCGACTATAACATCAGCGAAGAAAAATTGGCGATCGCGGGTACAGATGGTGAGGAATCAACCTTTTGCCCCTGGTGTGTTAATCGGATTCCACCCGATATTTGTTTTGTACAAGGTTATGGGTTTTCCCCGATCATGATGTAGAGACGTTGCATGCAACGTCTCTACAATCGTCAGGTCACCGACTATTCTATCCCTTCAATCCGATCCTCAACCTCCTGATACAACTCCCGCAACATTTGCAGATTACTCTCACTCGTCTCCCAATACCCGCGTCCATTCACTTCCAACAACGTGGATACCACCTTGCGGAAGGAATGGGGGTTCAAATTCATCAACCGCTGACGCATCGCTTCATCCTGGATAAACGTCTCATTAGCTTCCTCGTATACCCAGTTATCCACCGCGCCAGCCGTCGCACTCCAACCCATGGTATTGACTAACCGCTTCGAGAGTTCTCGCACGCCTTCATAGCCGTGACTCAGCATTCCCTCATACCATTTCGGGTTGAGTAGCTTCGTCCGCGCATCTAAACGCACCGTCTCCGATAATGTCCGAACTTGGGCGTTTGCTGTCGTCGTATCGGCGATATAAGATGCAGGCGTTTTCCCATCCTGACGCAGGGTTGATACCACCTTCGTCGGATCAGAATCAAAATAGTGAGACACATCCGTCAAACTAATCTCCGAGGAATCCAGATTCTGGAACGTCGCCTCCGCTGTTTTCAACGACGACTCGAAAATCTGGCGATTCTGTTCCATGGTTCCCGGATTATCCGCACTAAAGGCAAAGGATTTCCGGGTTAGGTACATATCCTGTAACTCGGATTCGTTTTCCCAAGTGCTATTCTCCACTGCTAGATTTACATTCGAGGCATAGGAACCCGACGCATTGGAGAACACCCGCGTCGCCGCTTGGCGCAGATTAATTCCCATATCTTCCGCCTGTTGCATGGCGTGTTTGCGGACAAAGTTCATCTCCTGGGGTTCATCCGCCTCAGCCGCCATTTTCACAGCTTGATCTAACAGATTCATCTGGTTGATGAACAAATCCCGGAATACGCCAGAACAGTTAATCACCACATCAACACGGGGACGCCCTAATTCTTCTAAGGGAATCAGTTCTAACTTATTCACTCGCCCTAACGCATCAGGAACAGGTTTCACCCCAACCATCCACATAATTTGTGCCAGGGATTCCCCGTAGGTTTTGATATTATCGGTTCCCCAGAGGACACAGGCAATGGTTTCGGGCCAAATTCCGCCATTTTCCGCCCGATGTCGCGCCAATAAGCGGTCTACGACGATTTTTGCTGATTTTACGGCGGCGGTGGTGGGGATGGATTGGGGGTCAAGGGCGTGGATATTTTTTCCCGTGGGTAATACATCCGGGTTGCGGATGGGATCACCACCGGGTCCAGGTAGGACATATTCCCCTTCCAAGGCTTTCAGCATCGCCCCCAGTTCGTTATCCGCCACGACTTGCTGGAGACAGAATTCCAGATACTCAAATAGGGGCTTAATTGCCTCCGAATCTACCTGACAGTACCCCGCATCAATTAACGCTTCAATCCAAGGGGTACGCTTCCGCATATTAAAGAAATTCAGACTCGTCACCTTGGACACCCGCCCCTCGGCATCGGTTTGGGCTTGGACTAACGCCGCGACAGCCGCACGAGTGGCTTGGGTGATGTCTTGGAGTAACTGTACATCCGCTAAGACACCTCGGTCGTTATTTTGATAGATCTCGTCGATATCCCGGTTAAGGCTATTGGCGATAATTCGCGGGAGACTCAGGATTTCTTCTTCGGGACGATCCAGACTAGCAATATTTACTAAAGTCGCGATCGCTTCCTCAGCCGTGGGCGGCTTACCAATCACATGCAACCCACAGGGTAACAGCCGCGACTCAATCTCCATCAGCTTTTTGTAGACTAACCCCACCAGGGTATCCCGTTCCTCTGGGGTCAGTTCGCTGGCGTCTTTTTCCGGTAAGGCGATATCTTTATCCAGATTCACCAAGCGGCATTTATCCATAATGGTGTTCACAATCGGAACGCCGCGTCCGGTGTCTTTCAGGGTTTGATAAGACCCAATTAACTCATTCAGTTCCTTCAACCCTTTATATAACCCCGCATTCTCCGCCGGAGGGGTCAGATAGGAAATGGTTTCGGCGTAACTGCGCCGTTTCGCGATCGTGGCTTCACTGGGATTATTCGCCGCGTAATAGTAAAGATTGGGAATCGAACCAATTAAATTATCCGGGTAACAATCCCCCGACATCCCCATCTGCTTACCGGGCATAAATTCCAATGACCCGTGAGTCCCGAAGTGCAGTACGGCATCAGCTTGCCAGAGATGTTCTAAATAGGTGTAGTAGGCGGCAAACCCGTGGTGGGGACTGGCGGAACGGGAGAACAACAGCCGCATCGGATCGCCTTCATAGCCGAACGTGGGCTGCACGCCAATAAACACATTGCCGAATTGCTTACCATAAATCAGTAGGTTTTGTCCATCACTATTTAAATGTCCCGGCGGTGGACCCCAGTTTTCTTCTAAACGGGTGGAGTAAGGGGTAAACCGTTCATACTCCATCACGGACATCCGGTAAGCAATATTCAGTTCGGGACTGGCATATTGTGCTTGGGCGTCGTGGATGACTTGTTGCATCAGGGCTTCGGCGGATTCGGGTAAGTCTTCCACGTCGTAGCCGTTATGCTTCAGGGCTTCCATGACTTTATAAATCGACCCGAAGACATCCAGATAGGCAGCAGTTCCGACATTCCCCTTATCTGGCGGGAAACTAAACACGGTAATCGCCACCTTCTTATCCAGTTTCGGCTTACGGCGCAGGCTTGCCCATTTCAGCGCCCGCTTCGCCACAGCTTCAATCCGATCCTGAAGGGCGATCGCTTTCCCGGTTGTACCGTCTCGCCCAGATAAAATAATCGGTTCAATTGCCCCATCTAATTCGGGGATGGCAATTTGCAGGGCTACCTGAATCGGGTGCAGTCCCAAGTCACTCCCTTCCCACTCTTCAGTGGTTTGGAAGACCAAGGGTAATGCCACCATATAGGGACGGTTGAGGCGTTTTAAGGCTTCAATTGCCTTAGGATGATCTTGTCGCGCCGGTCCACCAACTAAGGCAAATCCCGTCAGAGACACCACCGCATCCACCAGCGGCACATTCCCTTGTCCTTGACTCGTGGGGGTGTCATAGAAAAAGGCATCCACAGGTTTAGAGAAATCGAGTCCCCCAGCAAATACAGGTAGAACTCGTGCGCCCATGGCTTCTAATTCCTGTACCATTGCCACATAATGGGCATCATCCCCAGTTACCAGGTGGGTACGTTGCAGGACTAACCCGACACAGGGGGCGAAGGGATCTTTTAAATCTTCGGAGATATCGTCGCGATTGTTATACCAGGTGATATACTCTTTGACATCCTCAAACATCTTTGTCGATAGGGGATGCCAGATGCCCATGTCTGGGTAAACCACCGGATCTTTAAATTCTAGGGTTTTTCCCTTAAGCACATATTTATCTGCCAGCATTAACAGGAAGTTTTCCAGGTTTTGGGAGGAACCCCCTAGCCAATACTGGAATGAAAGCATAAAGTTCCGGGCATCCTGTGCCTTGTCAATGGGCATATATTTCAGGACTTTCGGCAGCGTCTGCAATAGCTTCAGCATCCCATCTTGGAAGGATGAGCCTGACTTAGCTTTACGCTTCTTCATAAACTGGGCGATCGCACTCTTGGATTGACCCAGTTGTGCCATGGAGAAGCTGCCTAATTTGTTCAGGCGCATTACCTGTGGCATAGAGGGGAATACCACCGCCGCATCCAAGCGATCGCGATGGGGTTGAACGGCGGCGACTACCTTATCCGCTAAGTCTTCGATAAAGATTAGCGAGGCGATAAAGATATTCGCTTGGGCAATATCCTGCTGAAATGCCTCATAGTTTTGTTCGTCGCGGAGTTCTTCGATTAAGTAGCCACTCATGTCAATGGCGATATCCGGCTGATTTTGATTGATAGAACGGACAGCCGCTGATAAGGCACTTTGATATTGTGGCTCTAGCACGACATAGACCACCTTCAGGACGTGACGATTCTTGGGGTCATCAGGGGTGATGTGACGAATGGTGGACTTGACGTGAGTGAACATGCGGTTCTAGCTCCTTTTGATGCGTGTTCTCTTCTCATTGATAGGGTTCCAGGGAAAGTTGGCTTGGCTTCCCTTCGGAACAATCGGCTTGGCGTTACAGTTAGGGCAACTTTAGTGGTTTTACCAGAAAATGCTGACCGATGCAGCGTTTTCGCCCTCGTTTGACACAATTCGATAGGAAGTTGCTCAATTTACTTTACATTTATTTACATTCATTGAAGTAGTCGCTCTAAATATTTTTCACAAAAATTTACAATTCAAGCAATCTGGGCAAAATTAAACTCAGTGTTCTAGAGATACTGGGGTGCATGTAGGCACATAATATTGGCAATTCTGGTATACAGGGACACAAAAACACAGAATCCCCAGCGAGGTTAGTCGTTGCGCTGTCTTGGCTAGATGCGATCGCATTTCCATGTAAACAGGGGTACTGGTGTATACAAACTGAGATTCCCTATCCCTTGCAGCGTTGGATCATCTCCTGTGTTAGGATATCGCCAGCATTTGTGGCATTTTGTGGTGAGTACCCTTCCCTTTAATTTGAAGGAAAAACAGATTTAATCAAGAAACTGATAAATGAAAAAATAGTCTGTTTTTTAATAGATAATCCTATGTTAAAACGTATCTATATTGATAATTTTCGCTGTCTGGTAAATTTTGAACTTGACGTTGATGCGATTAATCTATTTCTGGGTTCTAACGGAACAGGTAAATCGACAGTTTTTGAAGTCTTACAGAAAATCCAGGCATTTGTCAGTGGTGATAGCAAAGTCGATAAAATTTTTAACGCTGCCGACTGTACCCGCTGGCAAACCTTAGCTGTTCAACGGTTTGAACTGGAACTTCAAGGGAATGGTGGCAGCTACAAATACGAATTGGGTATTGGTCACAATCAGAATAAATGCCGTGTTGAGTATGAGCGTCTGTGGTTTGATAACCAACCCTTACTGAAATTTGAGTTAGGCGAAGTTAAACTCTATCGAGACAACCATTCAGAGGGACCCCAATACTCTTTTGACTGGTCGCAGTCTATGCTCCCTTCATTGATGCCAAGAAATGATAATACCAAGTTAACCTGGTTTAGAGAACGGATTCAACGATTTATCATCGTCAAAATTGTTCCCAGCTTGATGATTGATGAAAGTTCCCAGGAAGAAATGCGTTTGACGATTCAAATGGAAAATTTTGTGTCTTGGTATCGCTATCTTTCTGAAGATCAGGGTAAAATTGCTGAAATCGCCAATGTCTTAAAAGATGTGATTGAAGGGTTTTCTAGTTTTAAATTTGAACGAGTCAGCGAACAAAATTTAGTGCTGACACTACGAATTGCCGGAGAGACAGATAATTCTCAAACCCTTGAATATCGATTTCGGGAATTGTCCGATGGACAAAAGATGTTAATTGTTTTATACACGCTGATTTATGGCACAAAACAGGAAGACTATACGTTGTGCATTGATGAACCAGAAAATTTCTTAGCCTTACCGGAAATTCAACCGTGGTTGATTCAGCTTTATGATTTTTGCAGTGAGGGACAACTCCAAGCATTACTGATTTCTCACCATCCTGAGTTAATTAACTATCTTCTAGCGTCACCCATTGGCTATTGGTTTGAGCGTCAAAGTAATGCTCCTGTCCGAGTTAAACGCATTAGTAGTGAAGTCGCGGATAGTTCTGGATTACCCGTCTCAGAACTCATTGCTAGGAGATGGTTAAGTGAGTCAGCGTAGAGTGCAGATAGTGATTCTTTGTGAGGATCGCCAGCAGGAAGTGTTTGCCCGTCATTTCTTGAGGTAGCGCGGTTTTACTGGTATATTTCGCTCTAAAATATGTCCGCATTGATGTGCTAATTGATGGATTGACAATTACTGGGGGAATGTCAGGCAACAACGGAGGCGGCATTTCAAATAGAGAAAACTTGACAATAATCAATAGTACTATCTCTGGTAATACAGCAGAAACAGGGGGTGGTATCTATAATTTTGGTAACAGTGCAAATGGCAACTTTGTTAGCATGGTGGAGGTAAACAACAGTACCATTTCTGGTAACTCGGCGAGAGAAGAAGGTGGCGGTATATACAACAATGGAGGTGGAGTGAACGTAAGCAGCAGTACCATCTCCGAAAATAATGCAATATCTGGAGGTGGTATTCTTAACAACATATATGCCACTAACAGCGTCTACGCCGTTACTATTAATAACACTATTATTTCTGGTAACAACGGCACTAACTCTGATGTTGAAGGGAACTTTATCAGTAATGGTTTCAATCTAATTGGCGACACCACTGGTAGCACTGGCTTCGAGAACGACCTTATCGAGCCAGATATTACCAAAATTTTAGATACCACTCTTGCAGATAACGGTGGTTCCACTCTCACTCACGCCCTAGTTCCCGCTAGTCCTGCTATTGATGCTGGAAATAACAATGATGTCCCAGATGGAATTACCACAGACCAACGGGGTATGGGCTTTAACCGAATTGTGGATGGCAATAACGATACTATTGCGATTGTTGATATTGGCGCATTTGAGGTGCAGCAACTGCCATCAACTTCTGTTCCTGAACCCTCGTCAATACTAGGTTTAGTTGGTCTAGTGATTATTGGTACTGGTTCACTGCTGAAGCGAAAACTGCAAAATAAATCGTGACACTTATTCCCTTATTAAGGTTTTCTGTCTCAAAGCATTGTCAGGGATTTGGTTATCAGTTACCTGTAGGTCAGCCGGGAAATAAATTTCCGGCTGATAGCTAAAGTCAGCTAAAGCTGACTAGAGGTTTTAACCCGTTTTAACAGGTTTTAGCTTGGGTTCCGGAACTTGAGTTCACGGCTTAGTGCTGCTGATACCAAATCCGTGTTTTTTTCGCTTCGGTTTCCCAGACTTTTTCGGAAACGGAGAGTTAGACAATTGAGTTATATCTGATTTCACCTGCGGTTGAGAAGTCCTCGTTTCCGTGATCAACTGCTTTTGTCCATCAGGCACATCTGCCAAGGCTGCATCGGGTAAAACATAGGATGTGGCAATCAGTTGTTCATCCCAATCAATGATCTCAGGAAACCGAATACCCGGTAAAACCTGAACGGCGAAAATTTCCTGAACTGCTTCTTCAAACTGCAAAAACGCTACAGTTTGCCCTGTCTCAATATTGACCACCCAAACTCCACAGATGCGTTCCTCTAGCCTTTCGGTCAACGGAATACCACTAAATACTGCCGTTTCCCGTACTTGGGAAAGACCAATAAATGCCAAAGGACCCCAGAAGTCTATACCCCGCGTAAAGCCAGGAAGCTGAGTCGCTGTCTCACATTTCCCAGACGCCAAATCAACGGTTGCTAGAGAACCATTTCCTGATTCCAATACCCAGAGACGATTTTGATACCAGCGAGGTGAGTGAGGCATTGATAATCCCCGCACAATTACCTGATTCGTCTCTACATCCATCAATACGCCACCATAAGCCTTATTTTCTCGCCAGCCTCCTCGACTATCGGTTGTTCCCAATGCGGTGACGTACTTGGGGTAATTATTTACCATACCTAAACCATTGAGATGACAACGGTCTTCTGGTGATAATGCGCTGATAAAATCAGGTCGCCAACGGGGGACAAAGCTGTGGTCAAAGTCTAAAGTACACAAACAAGAAAAACGGGTATTGATAAACCAGAGTTCTTGTTCTGCCCACGCCATTTCATGAATATCAATATCCCCAGTAATATGAGAATTACGGGGAAGATAGCAAGCATCGTGTTTACCGATAGGTTCCAACTTTTGAGCAACGGCTGGTACATTGCGGAGTTCACAAACTTGGTTAGCTGTACCAATGGCAATTCTACCTCGGTCAGCGGCTAAACCCATGGGTTTTTGGAAGACGCGGAAGTGAGTATTGATATGTTTTCCATCAGCACGGAGGACGATTAACTTACCGGCTTGGTAAGTGGAAACCACTAAGGAAATTCCCAGTTGGGTGAGGATTTGGGGAAAGTTCGTGGTATGGACACTCCGCATTGGGTCGTCCTGGGGTTGGTGCTGGGAAGAGTTCGTCATCTGAAGTATGAAACACTCAATCGGAACATCAATATCTCCCATTTGAGCATATATTGCGGTTCCCAAGCAGATGAGGTACACCCAACTGTAGGGGCGCAAGGCTTGCGCCCTTACCGATGTAACTGAAAACTGCAATACCACCTGCTGAGACGATCGCGGTTTAATTTGATTCGACAGACAACGTGCGATCGCAAAGCAAGGCTTAAAGCTGACTAAAATTTTGGTGGATGTTCTCCTAGCTTGATCCACATTCGATGCACAGGAACTAAATGGGCATAACTGAATTAAGCGTTTGTAGTCAACGATACCAGCGCTTAGGGCGCTAAAGCGCAACTACGAACGAACCTGTGTTAAGCGCCATGGCACGTCTCTACAGATTGATCCAAAATAGTCCAAGCGACCCACTACGCCGTAAGATCTAAAGCATGATCTATCAACCACCGCGCCCAATTATCCCTGAGAGTACCTGGCACCGTCCAATTGGACAGGGCTGGGAGAATCCCTATACTGTACGCTATGCCAGTAATCTGGATGATGGACCCTGGCATGGTATGCCCCTGGGTGGATTTGGCGCAGGTTGTTTGGGGCGATCGCCACGGGGAGATTTTAATCTATGGCATCTGGATGGGGGTGAACATACCTTTAAATCTTTGCCAGCTTGTCAGTTTAGCGTCTTTGAACAGCCAGAAAACCAAGACGCCCAAGCCTATGCCCTTTGCACCGAACCCCCAGAGGATGGCAGTCTGGGCAAATGGCAATGGTATCCCACGTCGCCTAATGTAGAGACGTTGCATGCAACGTCTCTACAAACAGGAACCTATCACGCCCTTTATCCCCGCAGTTGGTTTGTCTACGAGAATGTATTTCAAACGGAATTAACTTGCCAACAGTTCTCCCCAATTTGGGCAGATTGTTATCAGGAAAGCAGTTATCCGGTGGCGGTGTTTGAATGGACTGCCCATAATCCCACAGATCAGCCGATTATATTAAGTATTATGCTCACCTGGCAGAATATGGTGGGCTGGTTTACTAACGCAATCAAGCATCCTCAAGTTCGGGTACGGGATGATGGGAGTCCAGTTTACGAGTATCAACCCCGTTGGGGCAATAGCACCGGGAATTATAATCAATGGATTGTGGATAATTTCCGCGTGGGTTGTCTGTTAGATCGGGTGAGGTTGCGGGATGAGATTGAAGAAGGCGAAGGACAACTCTGTTTTGCCACGGTGACGAATCCCAGTCAGGAGGTATTCTATCACTGTCGCTGGAACCCCACAGGCGATGGATCAGAGGTGTGGAATACATTTGCCAGTGACGGGAGTCTCAGTGATGTGCAAGACGAAACCCCTGCTGAACCCGGAGAACAAATTGCGGGTGCGATCGCGGTACGGGTGCGACTGCGCCCAGGTAGAACCCGGAAAATCCCCTTTATCCTCGCTTGGGATTTTCCGGTAACCGAGTTTTCGGCTGGGGTTAAATATTACCGCCGTTATACCGATTTCTTTGGGCGCACCGGGAATAATGCCTGGTCAATAGTTCGCACCGCTCTTAAACATTCTGACCTTTGGCAAGAGCGAATTTCATCCTGGCAAAACCCCATTTTAAAGCGTCAGGATTTACCTAATTGGTTCAAAATGGCGCTGTTTAATGAACTGTATTTGTTATCGGCTGGGGGGACAATTTGGAGTGCGGCAAATGAACGCAATCCGGTGGGACAATTTGGGGTGTTGGAATCCTTTGATTATCGTTGGTACGAAAGTTTAGATGTGCGGCTGTATGGGTCTTTTGCTCTAGCAATGTTGTGGTCGCGATTGGATAAAGCGGTACTGGAAGCCTTTGCCCAGGCAATTCCCACGAGTGATGATACACCGCGAATTATTGGCTACAATCAAGCCACAGCAATTCGCAAAGCCGCTGATGCCACACCTCACGATTTAGGCGCAGCGAATGAACATCCGTGGGAGAAAACCAACTATACCAGTTATCAAGATTGTAATCAATGGAAAGATTTACCCTGTGATTTTGTCTTGCAGGTGTATCGGACTTTTGTATTTACGGGGTCAAAAGATATTGAGTTTTTAGCCGAATGTTGGTCAGCGATTGTCAAAGCGCTGACGTATCTGAAAACCTTTGATCAGGATGGTGATGGGATTCCCGAAAACTCAGGCGCACCGGATCAGACGTTTGATGATTGGCAGTTGCAGGGAGTTAGTGCTTACTGTGGTGGACTATGGTTAGCCGCCTTAGAAGCCGGAAGCGCGATCGCACAGATTCTCCTGGACAACTACACCCTGGTTTTTTCCATTAATCTACCTGATCCAGAGGTAATTCAACAAACCCTAAACGATTATCAGCAATGGCTACAACAGGCAAAACCGATTTATCAAGAAAAACTCTGGAATGGTCAATATTATCGCCTGGATAGCGACAGTGATTCCGATGTGGTGATGGCAGATCAACTTTGTGGTCAATTCTATGCAAAACTATTAGGATTACCGGATATTGTTCCCGCCGAATGCACCCAGTCGGCATTAAAAACGGTGTACGAGTCTTGTTTCTTAAAGTTCCATAATGCCCAATTTGGTGCAGCCAATGGCGTAAAACCTGATGGTTCTCCCGAATATCCCGATGCGACGCATCCCCTAGAAGTGTGGACAGGGATTAATTTTGGACTAGCCGCCTTTTTAATTCAATTGGGGATGAAGGATGAAGCGTTAAAACTCACTGAATCAGTCGTTAGACAAGTCTATGAAAATGGGTTACAATTCCGCACCCCAGAAGCGATTACACCTATTGGCACATTTCGGGCAGGTCATTATCTGCGGGCGATGGCAATTTGGGCAGTTTATTTGACGGTAAGTCAATAGTGTTGAGTGTTGTGTAGGAGTTCTTTGCCCTCATATCATGTCCTAACGATTGCCCATAATTGCAATACTGCAATAACAGGGGTTTTAGGCGTTTTTATTAGGGGTGTTTGACCGGACATGATATCACCTATCTACGGCGTGCGATCGCGTATGAAATACCTACGAGCATACAGCTAAACTTCTGGTACTATTTGGGGCTTGCTGCACAAAGCCAAAACCGCAAAGCCCATCAATACTTTGAGTTTTATTGACAGAGGGTTTGATTCACGGAAATCGGGTAGCATCCTTCATAAGTATGGCATCACCTGGCTCAGGAAAAATGTACCCTTGCTCCCCCAGCTCCCAGACGTGCCATGGCACGTCTCTACATTGGCTTCCCCAGCTTCCCCCGCTCCCCCCCCTCACAAGGGTAGGTTTTTTAAGATGGGGGTTTAGGTAAGACAAGGGAGACAGGTAGACCAGTAGACAAGGAAGAGTGAGAACGAAAAATAGGGCGTTTCGGCTTTTAGAAGTTAGTTTGACCGAACCGAATTCTGTACGGTTTTTCCCCCTTGTCTTCTTTCC
>NZ_JAVJUO010000018.1:0-12490 GCF_040220555.1 Coleofasciculus sp. C1-SOL-03 | reverse complement strand
TATTGAGCGGGTTTAGCTTTTACCTTAAACTCAAAAACTATCATTGTCTCTGCTCAAGATTATGATAACTACTCTAGCATAACTAGACCAATCGCGCCAGCCACAACTAAAGTTGTTGGGTTAAACCTTGCTCGGTTTCATCCCCCGACTAAAGTACGGAGGTTTTCACCATCGCTTTCTATAAGAGGGTCTGCTGAATAAGTCTGCTGGTGGGGGAAGCTGGGGAAGCTGGAGAAGCTGGGGGAGCTGGGGAAGCTGGGGGAGCAGTGATACATTTTCCCTGATAAGTAGTCGGACAAAAGAAAACGGCACGCTCATTAAGTTTTGTAAATCGCCCTCATGACTGTTGACTGTTGCCTGTTGCCTAATCTCAACCGTTAACTTTAATTGTGTCCACCTACTTAGCGGTGCAAGGGTATGAAAGGGGTTTTACCTTATGTCCTTGAAGATAAGCCAATGTCCATGCTACTCAAAGCCTTGATAGCTAAGGGTTTTAGCTTTGTGCAGCAAGCCCTACTTAGGGGTTCATCAATCGACAACTTTCACAAGTCCACGATGGACGCCATAGATCAGCCGCATCAAAATAGCTTCATCATTACTGGTAAAAGAATTGTCCCAAGGCGCTGTCATCAACTCACGCCAGTCAGACAAACTGATCTGACCTTTACACATAATGTCAGCAAATAGGGGTGCCAAACAGCATCGGCTCAAGGTTTGTTCCTCTAGAGGAGCTTGTTTAGTGGTATTCATGGCTGTTGGGTTAACATTCAAAGGATGACCACATCAATTGTACTCACTCGTCAGGAACCCCACGGCTATAGGTTCCGGGGGCTTGAATAACTATTGCCTATTGCCTATTACCTATTGCCTTTCCCCACCACAAGACTTATTCAGCAGAGCCTAGTTATGTGTGATATGGAGCTAAGCGGACTCGAACCGCTGACCCCCTCAATGCCATTGAGGTGCTCTACCAGCTGAGCTATAGCCCCATGCAGTATTTTCCATCATGCCTTGATTTTGTCCCTTCGTCAAGTCTTATTAAAGTATTGCCTTGTTTTGATCCTTGAGTTATAGCCGTCGCCAAGGCGATTAGGACACAGCAAAATGCGCCAAACCTTGACCCGTCAATCTTTTCCCTTGGAGCCCTCTGCCTTTTGCTATATAAAACCTAAGCCGACCTAAAATGAACCTGACACGGCGGCAATCCGGCTCAAGTAGCCTAAATAACTGTCCATCAAGAAATATACGACTAACATGGCGGCCGCTGACATCGCCACTAAGGTGCCAGCCAGCATAAAGGAGAACTCTCGTGTGTCAAACGCCTGTTGCATTAAGTGCAGTGACCAAGCGACTAGAGCAATATCGAATATTAAAATAGCAATCAACATAATTTACGAAATTTAACATCGAATCTATTCTAGCAGTGGTCTATGTAGCTGCAAACGATTCAATTGTGTGATATTGGTCACAAAAGTTAAGGACAAGATCGGTAGGAATTTGAGACGCCTTATGACATCCGCACGGGAACCTGATGCTCCTGCAAATAGTGCTTAATTTCTGATACGCTGAGTTGCCCGTAATGCAGTAGAGAGGCTAAGAGGGCGGCTTCGGCTTTCCCCTCACTCAGGGCTTGACAAATGTGATCACAGGTGCCTGCGCCACCGGAGGCAATCACCGGAATATCTACCTGTTCAGCGATGGTGCGCGTAAGTTCTAAGTCATACCCAGCCTGAGTTCCATCCGCATCCATACTGGTGACCAGCAGTTCTCCAGCGCCACGCCGTTCCACGTCTTTTGCCCAGGCGATCGCATCCAGTCCAGTATTTTCGCGTCCACCCCGCACATAAACATCCCAACCCGGATGGCTGGGATCGATACGGCGACGGGCATCTATTGCCACGACAATACATTGATTGCCAAAGCGATCGCTAGCTTGATTGATAAAATCTGGATTACGGACAGCCGCCGAATTAATGCTGACTTTATCGGCACCCGCCCTTAACAATAATTTAACAGTCTCTAAGGATTGGATACCGCCGCCGACGGTTAGGGGAATAAACACCTGTTCTGCGGTACGGTAGACAACATCGATAATAATATCCCGGTCTTCATGAGTAGCCGTGATATCCAAAAACACCAGTTCATCAGCACCCGCTTGGTTATAAGCTTGTGCCAGTTCCACGGGATCACCCGCATCTTGCAAATTTACAAAGTTGACGCCCTTGACCACCCGCCCTGCCTTTACGTCCAGGCACGGTAAGATTCGTTTAGCTAGCATGTCAAATGTCTTACGCTGTGTGATGGAATAATACTGACTTCCTTAACTAATCTAAACCTTTTGTGCCTGACTGTCTGGATCGCCGATGAAATGATAGGCTGAAATCATGGCTATAACCTCCTTTCGACAATCTCAAGAACCCGACAAACAACCCCAATCCCGTCAGAAAAAAAAGGGGCGGCGCAAGAAACGTCAGCAAGACTTGGAAGCCGACTTGTTACTGGCGACGGCGACAGCCGAGGAAACGGAGAACCAAGAGGAAGGGATTCGTCCCCAACGGTTAGCCGACTATATTGGGCAAAAAGAACTCAAAGATGTCTTAGAAATTGCGATCGCGGCGGCGAAGGCGCGAAATGAGGCTTTAGATCATTTGCTCTTGTATGGACCGCCGGGATTGGGGAAAACCACGATGTCGCTAATTTTGGCGACGGAGATGGGGACAAATTGTAAAATTACGGCAGCGCCAGCGTTGGAACGCCCCCGGGATATTGTGGGGATTTTAGTCAACCTGAAACCGGGGGATATTTTGTTTATCGATGAGATTCATCGCCTCACACGTATGAGTGAGGAACTATTATATCCGGCGATGGAGGATTATCGATTAGATATTACAATTGGCAAAGGGCAATCAGCGCGAACCCGGAGTATTCCTTTACCCCAGTTTACCTTGGTTGGGGCGACGACCAGGGTGGGATCACTCACCTCCCCCTTACGCGATCGCTTCGGCTTGATCCAGCGCCTGCGGTTTTACGAACCGGAGGAATTGAGTTTGATTGTCCAGCGTACTGCTGAATTATTACAAACACCGATGAACGAAGCGGGGGCGATAGAAATTGCCCGTCGTTCTCGGGGAACGCCCCGCATCGCCAATCGCTTACTCCGGCGAGTGCGGGATTATGCTCAAGTGAAAAAGATGGGCGTCATTAACCCAGATGTCGCCGCTGAAGCCTTGGAAGTTTTCAACGTTGATCCTGTCGGTTTGGATTGGACAGATCGGCTGGTGTTAAGTGTGATGATCGAACAATTCCAGGGGGGACCGGTGGGTTTAGAAGCCGTAGCCGCTGCTACTGGAGAAGACGCTCAAACCATTGAGGAAGTATATGAGCCGTATTTATTACAGATTGGCTACTTACATCGAACCCCTCGCGGACGGGTAGCTACAGACGCCGCTCGTCAGCATTTAGCCAAAATCGCCGGAAACTCCACGCTGTCTTCCTGAGAAAAGCGGAGAAGCAGGGGAGTGGGGGTGCAGGGGAGATGATAGCTATTCAGTTATTTCTGCCTGCACTAGCTACACCGTTCATAGTAACGGGAAAGACAATCAACTATGAACGATGAACTCTCATTCAACATTAACCGTGCATGGCTCGACGCTTTTCCTCGTGCGCTCTAGAGGGGAGTGATTTAACGTTGTTGGGCGATCTTCCATTTTCACTGGGAGCTTCCACCTTCGCCCAGTGTTCTTGAATGTAGTTGAGATCATCTGCTGAAGCCACGTAGCTTTCAACATAGCCACAATTGACACAAACATAGGTATCCAGTGAAGCATAACGAGCGTTGGAGTTTCCTAAGCCTAGCGTCATCGTATTCAGGGCAGGAAATTTTCGGTTTTTGTTGCTTCTGATCTGATAAGATCCACAGGAGCGGCATTGACCATTCTTCATTGTCATGACTGCTTCAACCTTACAAGTCGGCTTTCCTTTTGACTTCATTAGGGAGAGGGCAAAATCCGGATGACCGTTAACGTTTGTTTTCATCGAATAAGAGATGGCATCAACAAAGCTGCAAGGTTGATTATCAATCATTGCCTCAAATATGGTATAACATTGCCTCAAATATGGTATAAGTACAATTGTTCTCGGCTGGAATGAGGGATGGCTCTCCCGTACATGGTGTGATAAATTTTACGGCTACCAACCCAAGCCGGGACAAATTTGTTCCCTGTTGCCTGTTTCCTGTTCCCTTTCCTAACCAAAATGTCCCGCCTTAGACCGATAGCTGACTTTATGATCACTCTAAGTACGGGAGAGCCATTGTGATGATGACTTCACCCCATGAGAATTACCGTGTCAATGACATGGATAATCCCATTATCCGCTTCAATGTCAGGGGCAACTACCGTGGCATTTTTGACTTCAAAGCCATCAGCACAGTCAATGCGGATGGACGAACCCTCAACAGAGGTTACTGAATCAACCTTGGCTAAATCAGCTTTAGTCAATTTACCAGAAACGACATGATACGTCAGAATCCGCGTAAGCTGAGGAATATTCTGGAGCAAGGTTTGTATGGTTCCCGGTGGTAACTTCGCAAAAGCGGCATCATTGGGGGCAAAAACGGTGAAAGGACCAGGACTTTTGAGAGTATCCACTAAACCAGCCGCTTGCACAGCGGCGACTAAGGTTTGGAACGAATCCGCACTAACGGCAATATCTACAATATCAGGCATTGATTTCAACTTATCCTCTGCAAAATAATCTCTTCCCGGATTTTGCTATTTTCCCATATACCTGTGCAGGGAAGAGTTTTGACTCTTCAAACACCTGAATCAGATGACCTTAATCTCCTTGATCTGCTAAGTTTCAAGACATCCCATGGAAAGTCGGGTAGGTCACAAGCTAAAATCAGCGACATCAGTACTCAGGAGTCCGGATATGCGACATTTTATTGGCATCAGCGTCACCCTTGCCACGGCAGTACTCGCGAGTCTGGCGTTTACCCCTACGTCAGCATCGGCTCAAGCCGCTTACGGCAGTTATGTGGGAGTTGGCGGTACGTTCGGTATTGAAGAAGATGATCGCGGTGAAGGGCGGCAATTTGGGGGAGTGTTGGCGGTACGATACAAACTCTTGGAACTTCCTGTCTCTCTACGAGCGCAAGCCCTGATTGGTGCAGGTACGGCGGTGGTGCCAACAATTTCTTACGACTTTCCCCTCAACTGGCAAACAGATGTTTATTTGGGGGCGGGTGCGGCGTTTGCCAGTGGTGATACGCCCTCACCGGTGGGAGATCAAACCAGCTTTGCTTTGCAACCGGGGATTGATTATGTTGTTCCTGGGGGTAGTACGGTGCTTTTTGGGAATGCGATTATTGCCTTTGATGCCTATCGTAAGGGAGGCGGAACAGCGGTTTCGGTGCAGGGTGGCGTGGGGTTGCAATTTTAAATTGCCCAAAAACTGCCGCTAATTTTGTCAGTAAATCCTGGCATCTGCCAAGAATTCAGATTCTTGGCTAAAAGCGCAAGTCGTCTGTAGAGGACTAATACTAAATCCGGGTTGACTATCTCCTTATACCATTGAGTTGTAATTTTTTGTCATTTGTAATTTTTAATTTGTCAGGATATCACCAATTGTAGGGGCGACCCGCCGCACTAAATTAAGAGAACTTACCCATTAATTTTATCGGGTCGCCCTTCACCGGATATCGGTAATGATATCATGTCCGCCTAAACAGTCATTATTCCCTTGTGCCTTGCAACCTTTTTCCTTTCCTTGGAGCCTTCTGCCTTCTGCCCTCTGCCTTGTCTCCACCGATAGCGTAAGTATTCCACCGGACATGATATGAAAGGAAAAGATTGTCGGGATTATTCCTGAACACAATTAACACAACCCACCGATCAATTTAATGGGGGCGTCCTGCATCGGCTATCGATAATTCTCTGACACCGCCTACATTTAGACTGGGGCGAGTCGAGATAGGTTAATTGTGATATCGCCACGTTTGCTCAGCGACTCGCCCCTACAAACCCCTACAAATGTGATAATCTCAATAATCTTAATAATCCTGACAATCTCTATCAGGAATAATTGCCAGTTAAAACGGAAAATCGTTTAGGGGATCTTGATTGGGTACAGGATATTCGGGATTTTCTGGGTCGTCTATCCACCGTAGAGGATTTTCCACAATGTATTTGCGGATAGCGTGAAGGGATGTCTCCCGGTGAATGATTTGATCATAGAAATCGCGTTGCCAGAGGGGAACGTGGGGGGTTGGACGAATCCGGTTAATCCGTTTGGCAGATAGGGATTTGAATTGCCCAATAATTGCACCTAGAGAACCTGAAGCCACACCTTTAAGCTGTCGTTTCTCCCGAGTTGTTTCAGTCGAGACAATTGGCTTGATGTCTTTGAGGTTCGTAGGGCATAGAACTGTAGGGGCGACCCACTGCATTCAATTAGGAGAACCCACCTATTAATTTTATCGGATTACCCGCCACAGGATATCGAAAATTAAAGGCAAACATTGTAGGGGCGACCCGCCGCACTAAATTAAGAGAACCGACCCCTAAATTTTATCGGGTCGCCCTGTATCAGGTATCGATAATTCTCTGACACCGCCTACATTTAGACTGGGGCGAGTCGAGATAGGTTAATTGTGACACCGCCACGTTTGAGCCGCGACTCGCCCCTACAAACCCCTACAAACTATCCCCTACTACAATTTCCTGAATTGTTTATTCATACCAAATCCCCGACTTCTTCAAGAAGTCGGGGATCTAATTAGGGCTTGCTGCATAAGTGTGTAAGGTAGACCAGATAGGGGTTTCAAGCCATTTTTCGACCAAACAAGTGCAAGGTTTTTACACTACCACCCTCTTATATCCTGGACTTTTCGCCGACCTAAGCACCAAATTTTCCCTCGACCGAGGGTTGAAACCATTGCAAGAAAGCCTATTCCCTATTGCCTCTCCCCACCAAAAGCCTTATTCAGCAGACCCTAATTAATGAATGAATTAGCGTTTATCCTACGGGGCAAACCCCACCAATTGAGGCTTGTATGTCTGAATCGCCTTCATGTACTGCGCCCGTTCAAAGCCACTTTCATCAGGACAGTTAATTTGACTCATGCTACCCTGCATCTGCTTGATCGACTCATATTCATGTTCTTCCATCCAATGGCGTACCTCTTGCTCAATCTCTTGCAGATTGCCAATCCCGTGACGCAGCAGTACACTGACGATTTCCGTCACTTTCGCCCCTGCCATCATCATTTTGATCACATCCTGCCCTTTATGTACCCCACTGGTAGCAGCAAAGTCCACCGACAGACGACCATACAAAATCGCAATCCAGCGCATGGGTAAGCGCATCGCTTGCGGTGTACTCAGTAAGATATTGGGTGAAACTTCCAATTCCTCAATATCAATATCCGGCTGGTAAAATCGGTTGAAAAAGACCAAACCATCCGCACCCGCCTCAGTCAACCGCTTCGCCATATTTGCCATATTGCTAAAGAAGGGACTGAGTTTAATCGCAACTGGAATACTTACCTCAGATTTCACCGCTTGCAGAATATCAAGATAATTCTGCTCAATTTCAGCCCCCGTCTGATCCATATCCGTGGGGATGCTGTAAATATTCAACTCCAGCGCATTTGCCCCCGCCTGCTCAATTTCCTTGGCATAATGCGTCCAACCGCCTACGGTGGCACCATTGAGACTGGCGATGATCGGCATATCCACCATCTCTTTTGCCTTACGGATATGCTCTAAATATTGCTCCGAACCCACATGAAAGACTTCCGCTTCCGGGAAATAGGTTAGGGCTTCGGCAAAACTTTCGGTACCATACTCTAAGTGATGGTGTAATTCCAACTTTTCTTGGCGCAGTTGTTCTTCAAATAAGGAATGTAGCACCACCGCCGCCGCGCCTGCATCCTCCATGCGCTTGATATTGTCCACATCTTCTGTCAAGGGTGCCGCCGCACCAACCACGAGGGGCGATCGCAAGTCTAACCCTAAATATGTTGTTGTCAGATCCATCCGTTTAAACCTCTCAATTATTTATGGGTAATCCTGTGGAGGGGTGTAGAGACGTAGCATGCTACGTCTCTACACTATTAATTAGGTATTCGTCGGTTCCTTAACCTCCTCACTGGTTTGGGTTGTCTGACCATTCCCATGACCGTTGTGGGTGTCCAACTGACGGGCTGCCAGATATTGGTACATCTGCCACCGAGTCTGCACATCCTGCTGGGCTTCTTCCAGGAGACGTTTGGCATCTTCTGGCTTACTCTTGGTCAGCATCTTGAAGCGGTTTTCTTGATACATGGATTGTTCCACCGGGAACTTCGGACTCCGCATATCCAGTTGCAGGGGATTCTTGGCTTCTTGGACTAAATCGGGATTGAAGCGATACAGTAACCAGCGCCCGGACTCAACCAACGCCTTATGATGAGACATCGATGTGGTCATATTAATCCCATGGGCAATACAGTGGGAATACGCCAGGATTAGGGATGGACCATTATACGCCTCCGCTTCTAAGAACGCCTTCAGGGTATGTTCATCCCGCGCCCCCATTGCCACACTGGCAACGTAGACATTCCCGTAGGTCATGGCAATTAAACCGAGGTCTTTCTTGGGTGCCGGTTTACCTGCTGCCGCGAATTTCGCCACCGCCCCCCGTGGGGTGGCTTTGGACGCCTGACCCCCAGTATTGGAATACACCTCAGTATCCAAAACCAGAATATTCACATTGCGACCACTGGCAATCACATGGTCTAAACCGCCGTAACCAATATCATACGCCCAGCCGTCACCGCCGATAATCCAGACACTCTTCTTCACCAGGTAATCGGCTACACTTAACAACTGCTTGGCTTCGGGAGAGTTCATCCCTTGCAGTTTCTGCTTGAGTTGTGTGACTCGTTCCCGTTGTTCCCAGATATCGGCTTCGGATTTCTGGTCGGCGTTGAGAATCCCACCGACTAAGTTATCGCCAATCTCACCCGCTAAACGTTGGACTAACTCAGCGGCAAATTGGGTGTGTTTGTCAATGGATACCCGGAAGCCAATGCCAAATTCAGCGTTATCTTCAAATAAGCTATTCGACCACGCCGGTCCACGCCCTTGGGCGTTTTGCGCCCAAGGCGTAGTGGGTAGGTTTCCGCCGTAAATTGAGGAACAGCCTGTGGCATTTGCCACCACCATGCGATCGCCAAATAGTTGAGTCGCCAGTTTCAGATAGGGGGTTTCCCCACACCCCGCACAAGCGCCGGAGAACTCAAATAGCGGTTCCTGCCATTGCTGCTGGCGAATCCGATCTAAATTTAAGGAACGGCGATCGGGATTCGGAATATTTAAGAAGAAGTCCCAATTTTCCTGTTCGGGTTCCCGTAACGGTAACTGGGATTCCATGTTAATCGCCTTCAGCTTCGGCTGAGACTTATTCTTCGCCGGACAAACATCGACACATATCCCACAACCGGTGCAGTCTTCGACCGCCACCTGAATCGTAAATTTCTGTCCCGCATACTCTTTATCACGAGTATCCGTGGACTTAAAAGAAGCCGGGGCATTTTCTAACACCTGCGGGTCATAAGACTTGCCTCGGATCACCGCATGGGGGCAAACCATGACACACTTACCACATTGGACGCAAACATCGGGGTCCCAAACCGGGACTTCTAATGCCACATTGCGTTTTTCCCATTTCGTCGTACCCGTAGGGAATGTCCCATCCACGGGCATGGTACTCACGGGCAGGTCATCGCCACCCCGCGCCATCATCTTACCTAATACATCCCGAACAAAGGCTGGGGCAGTGTCGGGAACTGGGGGACGCATATCCACAGTGCTATCTATTGTGTCTGGCACTTGCACTTCATACAGATGCGCCAAAGCATTGTCCACCGCCTCAATATTCATGCGGACAACTTCTGCACCCTTCTTGCCGTAAGTCTTTTCGATGTACTGCTTAATTTTAGCGATCGCTTCTTCTTTGGGTAAGATATTCGCCAGTTCAAAGAAGCAGACTTGCATCACGGTGTTAATCCGTCGTCCCATGCCACTGCTAACTGCCACTTGGTTGGCGTCAATGACATAGAACTTCAAGTTCTTGTTGACAATTTCCTCTTGCACCGGACGCGGCAGTAGACCCCAGACTTCATCGGGTCCAAAGGGACAATTCAGCAGGAAGGTTGCACCAGGGGCAGCACTACTGAGGACGTTCAATTTTTCCAGGAACACCCACTGGTGACAAGCCACAAAGTTGGCTTGGCTAATCTGGTAGGTTGAACGAATCGGTTCTGGCCCAAAGCGCAGGTGAGAAACGGTAACGGCACCGGATTTCTTGGAGTCGTAAACGAAGTAGCCTTGGGCGTAGTTATCGGTTTGTTCGCCAATAATCTTGATCGAGTTCTTATTCGCGCCCACAGTACCGTCTGACCCTAAGCCATAGAACACACAACGCACCACGCTTTCGGGTTCCGTGGAGAAGTTGGGATCGAAGGAGAGGCTGGTATTGGTCAAGTCATCGTTGATGCCAATGGTAAAGTGGTTCTTCGGTTGATCAGCCGCTAGGTTATCGAAAATACCCTTAACCATGGCGGGGCTAAATTTCTTGGAGGATAAGCCATAGCGTCCACCGACAACCTTGGGTTTAGGGGTATCGGCTTCCCAGGCTTCCTGAACGGCTGTAACGATATCCAGATACAGGGGTTCACCACCAGCACCGGGTTCTTTGGTGCGGTCTAGGGCAGCGATACTCTTAGTGGTAGCAGGTAATGCCTTGACCAACTGCTTCATATCAAAGGGGCGATACAGCCGCACTTTGATCATCCCCACTTTTTCACCCTGTTTGTTCAGGTAATCCACGGTTTCATGGGCGGTTTCTGTGCCAGAACCCATGAGGATGATGACTCGTTCGGCATCAGGGGCACCGTAATATTGGAACAGTTCATACTTGCGCCCGGTGAGTTCGGCAAATTTGTCCATGGTGTTCTGGACAATTTCCGGGCAGGCGTTGTAGTAGGGGTTAACGGTTTCCCGTGCTTGGAAATAGACATCCGGGTTTTGGGCGGTGCCGCGCAAGACGGGGCGATCGGGGGTTAGACCTCGCGCCCGGTGTTCCATCACCCGTTCATCATTGATCATTTCCCGCAGATCTTCTTCTGCCAGGAGTTCAATTTTCTGAACTTCGTGGGAGGTGCGGAAACCATCAAAGAAATGGATAAAGGGAACGCGGGATTCGAGGCTGGCGGCGTGGGCTATCAACGCCAGGTCATGTGCTTCTTGGACTGATCCCGACGCCAGAAGACCAAAGCCGGTAGCACGACATGCCATCACGTCTTGGTGATCCCCAAAAATGGACAGGGCTTGGGCGGCTAGCGATCGCGCGGCGACATGGATCACGGCTGAGGTCATTTCCCCGGCGATTTTGTAGAGGTTGGGCAGCATTAACAGCAAGCCTTGAGATGCTGTAAATGTACTGGTTAATGACCCTGCCTGCAATGCGCCATGAACCGTACCTGCCGCCCCAGCTTCACTCTGCATTTCAATGATCGAGGGAACAGTACCCCAGAGGTTCTGGCGACCTTCTGAAGACCAAGCATCTGCCCATTCTCCCATGGGTGAAGCGGGGGTGATCGGATAAATAGCGATCACTTCATTGAGTGGGTAGGCAACGCGAGCTACCGCTTCGTTTCCGTCTAGAGTTGCAATTGTTCGTTTCGTCATAGTTACAAACCTTTTTGGGTTGTTGGATAATCTTTTTTGTTTGGGGCGCTAAACTTCAACTTAATTCCTTATCTATTGCAGATCCCCTATCAATTTCGTCTCTTCCACTACAAAACGTCAATTTTCTTGGCAATCGAATTAGCATAAATTTTCCAATTGAGTCCTTCTTTGAACAACGTCAATGTTGTTTTTTCTAGGCGGACATAAATCGACTTTCAACCCCCAGGCTATATGGCTGACGGTCGTTCCCGGATTTTGTTAACGGTCTTTTAACCTTCCCGCCTTCTTCCGGATACTCTTCTATTATCTAACAAAAAATTAGCAATTTAGGTAGTCTAACTTTTTTTTAATTTATTTAAGACTTTGGCAACTCTCTACCTTAAAATAATCTAAATAATAAGCTGTATTAGTTTTTACAAGCTGGGAGATTTTAACTTGATTAAGTATTAGTACAAAATAATTAAGAAATATTTCGTTTCGTAAATATTTCTCAGTTTCTCAGCTATTGAGGGAGATGGGATGGCTCTATACTCGTCAGTATCCGCAACGAATGCGATCGCTAACCCTGCTGGGCTGAGGGGGTGACAAGGAACTTGAGGGTACTACTGGGTGTAGGGTGTAGGGTGTCGGGTGTCGGGTGTCGGGTGTCGGGTGTCGGGTGTCGGGTGTCGGGTGTCGGGTGTCGGGTGTCGGGTGTCGGGTGTCGGGTGTCGGGTGTCGGGTGTCGGGTGTCGGGTGTCGGGTGTCGGGTGTCG
>NZ_JAVJUO010000017.1:0-11990 GCF_040220555.1 Coleofasciculus sp. C1-SOL-03 | reverse complement strand
TGGGAGGGTTTGGTTTTTCCTTTATGTTTGACTAGCGTAATTTAGTACCTACTCCCGCCCCTACAATTGTCCCTAAACCCGACACTACATTTGTCCCTTAACCCGCACCTACAATTGTCCCTAAACCCGCCCCTACTATTGTCCCTTAACCCGCCCCTACAATTGTCCCTAAACCCGCCCCTACAATTGTCCCTAAACCCGCCCCTACAATTGTCCCTAAACCCGCCCCTACAAATAAATTGATCTATGGATTGGGATTATATTATTTTCGTTGAAACGGGAATCATTTCCTTGTTTATTACAACCTTATTCCTTCCCGTCTGCCATCTGCCTTATAGTTTAATTGGACTAATTTAGAAGCCAAACCCTAAAATGCACAGTTTTATTCCCCCAGAACGCTTCTTTCCTTATCTCACCTGGAAAGATATCCAAACTATGCCAAATAAGGAGAATGTGGTGATTATTCAACCCGTTGGCGCAATTGAACAACATGGTCATCATTTGCCCTTAGTTGTGGATTCGGCGATTGGTGTCGGGGTTCTGGGTAAAGCCCTAGCCCAACTGGAACCGGATATCCCTGCTTATGCGTTGCCGAATTTATTTTACGGGAAATCGAATGAACATTGGCATTTTCCCGGTACGATTACTCTCAGCGCCCAAACGTTGCTGGCGGTGTTAATGGAGGTGGCGGATAGTATTTATCGGGCGGGATTCCGGAAGTTAGTGCTGATGAATTCCCACGGGGGACAACCCCAGGTGATGGAAATTGCGGCGCGAGATATTCATCAAAAGTATGGGGATTTTCTGGTATTTCCCCTGTTTACTTGGCGGGTTCCTAATGTGGCGAAGGAGTTAATTTCAGCCAAGGAGTTGGAGTTGGGAATTCATGCAGGAGATGCGGAAACGAGTTTGATGTTATCCCTGTTACCAGAACAGGTGAAAATGGAACGGGCGGTGGCTGAATATCCTCAAGGGTTACCGGAAGATAGTTTATTGAGTATGGAGGGAAAGTTACCGTTTGCTTGGTTAACGCGAGAATTGAGTCAGAGTGGAACATTGGGTGATCCCACACCCGCAACCAAAGAAAAAGGCGATCGCATCCTAGAGTCTTTGGTATCCGGTTGGGTACGGGTAATCCAGGATATCTATCAGTTTCGCCAACCTCAGGGTAAGTAAGGGAACGTGCGATCGCGTCGCTTGTAGTAAGGGCTTTAGCCTATCATCGCAACACCGAAACTATCAACGTAAAATATACATTAAACCTTCAGAAAGGGCGGGTTTTGCCACAAACATTATCAATAGGATTAAATCCCTAAACCCGCCCCTACAGTGGCTAAAGGGAACTCCTGACTGATTACTTCTTCCCCACGACTAACTGCTATGACTGGAGTTACACTCTAGTTTCAGGCTTTGGAGGATAATTAGCTAGATTTACCTGAAGCGTGTGACCCGATTCAGGATTAAATAGGATAAGTCACCAAAAATAGTAACCTTTCGTGTCTGACAAGCCTAAACCGTCTCGTTCTCTTGCCGGAATTGCCTCGATTGTGGCAATTGCCACCCTGATTAGTAAAATTTTTGGTTTGATCCGTGAACAAGCGATCGCGGCGGCGTTTGGTGTGGGTCCGGTGGTGAATGCTTATGCCTACGCCTACGTGATTCCAGGCTTTCTGCTGATCTTACTGGGTGGGATAAATGGTCCGTTTCATAGCGCCTTGGTGAGTGTGCTGGCAAAACGGGATAAGTCGGAAGCCGCCCCTCTGGTGGAAACAGTGACGACGTTGGTGAGTGGGATATTGTTGCTGGTGACGATTATCCTGATTCTGTTTGCGCCCACCTTTATCGATATCCTCGCCCCTGGATTGGAGGAACCCGCGCGATCGCTTGCGGTGCAACAGTTGCAAATTATGGCACCGTTGGCGGTTCTAGCGGGGTTGATTGGCATTGGTTTCGGAACGCTGAATGCTTCAGATCAATATTGGTTACCTAGTGTTAGCCCGTTATTTTCTAGCTTGGCGGTGATTGCGGGGTTGGGGATATTGACAGTCTACTCTGGCGGACAAGTGAATACCCCGGAGTATATCCGCCTGGGTAGTATTGTGTTAGCTGTGGGTACTCTAGCCGGGGCGATTTGGCAGTGGGTGATGCAACTGATTGCCCAGTGGCGATCGGGAATGGGGCGGTTACGGCTGCGGTTTAATTGGCGGCTTCCAGGGGTGAGGGAGGTGATGCGGGTAATGGCACCGGCGACGCTATCCTCTGGGATGTTACATATTAATGTGTATACCGATCTATTTTTCGCCTCGTTTATCCCGAATGCGGCGGCGGCGATGCGCTATTCCAATTTTATTGTGCTGACGCCTCTGGGAATTATTTCTAATATGATATTGGTGCCGATGCTGCCTGTGTTTTCTCGGTTAGCGGCACCGGAGAATTGGGTGGAGTTGAAAGTGCGGATTCGTCAGGGATTATTGTTGACGGCGTTGACGATGTTACCCCTGACGGCGATTTTTATCTCCCTATCCGTGCCGATTGTCCGGGTAATTTATGAACGCTATGCTTTTGGTGCAGAGGCTTCCCAAATTGTTGCCCCGGTATTGATGGCGTATGGGTTGGGGATGTTCTTTTATTTAGCACGGGATGTTTTAGTGCGGGTATTTTATGCGTTGGGGGATGGGGAGACGCCATTTCGGATTAGTATTGCCAATATCTTTATTAATGCGGTGCTAGATTATTTGTTGGTGAATGCCTTTGCCACACCGGGTTTAGTTTTTGCCACGATTGGCGTCAATATTATTTCCATGAGTTGGCTGTTGTGGGTGTTAAATCGGCGGCTACATGGTTTACCGTTAGGGGAATGGGGAATAGCGCTGGTGGGGTTGGCGGGGAGTAGTGTTGTGGCGGGATTGGGCAGTTGGGGAGTGAGTTGGGGCTGGCAAAAGGTTGTGGGGAGTGAGAATTTATTGCTGCAAGTCTTACAACTGAGTTTGGCAATGTCTGTAGCGTTGGGGATTTTTGCAGTTTTGGTGACGCGATTGAAGTTACCGGAAGTGGATATTTTAGTCAGTCGTTTGCGTCAGAAGTTGGGAAGATGAAACACCTACTCCTTCTCGGATTCAAGCCAAGAAAATCGAATGATCTCGAAGCAGTTCACCGCTGATGCACTCGACCTTCCCTGGGCAAAAGCCACAGAGGAAGTAAAAGTGAATGCTGTCTTCATCTAGTTTAGAGCATCTTGCCCAGGCGCGATCGCACTACAATCTGATCTCAGAAAATGCGGCATGCCAATACCCAGCCAATTGAGCGATCGCACCCCATTTCCCGATACAATATCTGGGCATTGTAGCAGCAAAAGGTAGTTAGGCATCATGGCACAAGCAACCATTGGCATTATTGGCGGTAGCGGACTTTACAAAATGGATGCCCTCAAAGATGTGCAAGAGGTGCAACTCGATACCCCCTTTGGTAAACCGTCTGATGCCTTAATTGTCGGCACTCTCGAAGGAACCCCCGTCGCCTTTCTCGCCCGTCATGGTCGTAACCATCATCTCATGCCCACGGAATTACCCTTCCGCGCCAATATCCATGCGATGAAACAGTTAGGCGTCAAGTATCTGATTTCCGCCTCCGCCGTGGGTTCCCTTCAGGAAGAAGCCAAACCCTTGGACATGGTTATCCCGGATCAATTTATTGACCGCACCAGAAATCGCGTGTCTACGTTTTTCGGTGAGGGGATTGTGGCGCATATTGGCTTTGCTGAACCCGTTTGTAACCAACTCGCCGGGGTTTTAGCTGATGCGGTGGCTAGTTTACAGTTAGCCGATGTCACCCTCCATCGTGGTGGCACATACATCTGTATGGAAGGACCCGCCTTTTCTACTCAAGCTGAATCCCATCTCTACCGCAGTTGGAACGCAACGGTGGTTGGGATGACCAATTTACCGGAAGCTAAACTGGCGCGAGAAGCGGAAATCGCCTATGCTACCTTAGCCCTAGTCACCGATTATGATTGCTGGCATCCCGATCATGACAGCGTAACTGTAGAAATGGTAATTGGCAATTTACAGCGCAATGCGACGAATGCTCAACAGGTGATTCAAGAAACCGTGCGGCGTATTGCCCAAAATCCGCCCCCATCCGAGGCACACTCGGCGTTAAAGTATGCGATTTTGACTCCTCTCGACAAAGCACCAGAGGCGACGAAGCAGAAGTTAAGCATTTTCTTGGAGAAATATTTGTAGTCATTCGTCTTATGTCTTATGTCATTTGTTGATTGTTCATGGTTCATTGGTAATCCTCTCCCTCATCTCCCTCATCTCCCCCTGCTCCCCCTGCTCCCAGACGTGCCATGGCACGTCTCTACATTGCTCCCCCTGTTCCCCTATCACCCCTCACCCATACTGAGAAAGTTTGCGTAATACAACGTAATATGAATAAACGTAAACTTATCCCCATATTTACCGTTCTAACTGTGTATGATGGTTTGTATGACCCAACTGTATTACAGCGGCATCAAAAGATTTTTTCTAATCGCCGTTGTTGCAGAAAGCCTCTGTTAGCTACAGGTTCTGACCCTGGTTGAGAGATGGTTAACAGAGGTTGGGTAAACAGGGTGCATCTACTATTCATACTCAGACATTGGTGGTTACCTCGACTCTCTCATTCAACTATCTCATGCCAAACTATTTGTAATACAACATAAAAATTTCGTAATACGTTAGCACGAGTGAGAGCAATCTCCCAGAGGACAGTCTGAGTACATCACTCACGATCCTGGGAGATTTAATTAATTGATATGACAGGTATAAAAAAATAATTCCCACAAAAGCTGACGTTGTTAGCAGTTTAGGTTAAGGTTGTGTATTAAGAGAGTGCCAAACTGCTGTACCCTTAACAGAGAATGGGAAAAATTACAGCCAGGGTGTTTGCAAAAGCAGTTGAATCCTAATGGGTGAAACTCGCAGCTTTTGCCCAAAAGGAGAAAAAGAACATCTATGCCTGAGTCGTAAAAAGCTGCGGCTGAAAATCAGACAATAACTGAGTTTGGAACTAGCCAATCTTTTGAAGAAACATGGCTATCTCACTGAACTCAATGTCCAGATCAGCCAAATTATTATTATTCATGACGCTACTGCTAGTACAAGACAGGTGAAGTGATCGCAACTAGAAAGCAGAGTAGGGGTTCAAAGGAATTGGCAAATGATGCTCATATTAACAGCATCAAACGTTGGCAAAACCAAACGATGGTGTTGTTCGAGTTGACTCAATCTCAGAGACTCAACCCAGGAGATTTGACCACCGTAATCCGTGACTTGACAAAAGCCGCCGCTGATGCATTGGACGTTGAGCGAGTCAGCGTATGGTTGTACAACGATGCAGGTTCCCAGCTTAATTGTGTGGAACGGTACGAGAAGGGTACACAGGAGCAAGGCTGGGAAAAAACCCCAGGGCAAAGCCAGGGAGAAGACATCAACCCTCCTGTATTACCGGACAAGTGTTGTTATCTCACCAGTCCTCTATCCCTGGGGCGATTGGATGTACCGATCTGGCAAAATGAACAGATTATCGGTATTCTCAGCTACGAACAAAGCGCATCCAGTCCGAGAGAATGGACGCCTCAAGACAAAACCTTTGCCAGCGCGATCGCGAATTTAATTGCTCTGCGACTGGATCAATGGCATCATCAACAGGCAATGCAGGAGTTGAACCAGGGAGACAACCGTTACCAAGTATTAGTTGAGGCGTCTGCGGATCTGATTGCTCACCATCGAACCGATGGCGTCTATTTATATGCGTCACCCGCTTGTCGCACCCTGTTAGGATATGAACCCGATGAGTTAGTGGGACATGGGATTGACGAGTTTGTCCATCCTCAAGATGTTACCGTCATCAAAAAAATCTACTCCAACCCAACGGATTGCCAACACCAGCACCCGATTCGCTATCGCATCCGTCATCACAGCGGCGATTATCGCTGGCTAGAAAGTACGATTAACCCGATACGCCATCCTCAAACCCATCACGTCATCGAACTTGTCCTTGTCTCGCGGGAGATTCACCAATCCCAGCCTACTGCTGAATCCCGCCACCCAGAAACACCTCACACCTTGAAGCGGTATTCCTTAACGGCGGCAAAACAGACAAGCTCTTTTAAACCCTTAGGTTTAGGATCTCATCTTTCCCGATTAATCCATCCCCCAGCGATGCCCACCACCCCCGCCCCACCTAGCCACAGCCGGATTTCCGCACTGGCGGCGGTGGTGGAAGATCGACTGAGGAGTGGCATGATCTTATTGGGGAATCAATCCCTCAACTCAGAATCTCGGCGCACCTTTAGCTGGGTTGCCAATGCGATTGCTGTCGCCATTGACCAATATTGGGCGCGTTCAGAACTCCTCAGTCGCCGCGAATCCCTACTGTTTGGACTTGCCAATCAAATTCGCAACTCCCTAGAACTGCACACGATTCTGGAAACCGCCGTCGAGTCGATTCGCACGTTACTGAAAATCGATCGCTGTCAATTTCTCTGGTATCGACTCAAAGCCGAACCCCCCTATTGGGATGTGGTCAAAGAAGCCAAAACCCCTGATTTATCTAGCTCTATCGGTCAACATTCCACCGAGGAAATCGCCCCCCTTGCCCAGCGAATTCTTCAGCGAGAGGTGGTTCAGGTTGATGATGTAGAAACCTGTGAAGACCCAATCCTACAGCAATTTTTAACCCAACAGGGATATACCTCGATCTTGTCCCTACCCATTAGAACCCGGGCGGGAGATATTGGTGCGATTAGCTGTATTCATGGCATCGAAAAACGTCCCTGGGATAATAGTGAGGTGGAACTGTTGCAAGCGGTTGTAGCGCAACTGACAATCGCACTGGATCAAGCCTCCCTTTATACCCAAGCCCGAGAAAGCGCTGAGATTGCCCAAGCCCAAACCCAAGAACTTGAACAAACCCTAAACCAGCTTCAAGCTACCCAAGCCAAACTGGTACAGAGTGAAAAAATGTCCAGTTTGGGACAATTAGTGGCAGGTGTGGCACATGAACTGAATAATCCGGTTAATTTTATTCACAATAACTTGACCTACGCCAGTGCCTATTTTTATGACCTCTTGAGTTTGGTACGCCTGTATCAAGAGCATTATCCCGATCCAGCCGATCCGATTGCCGAACAAGAAGAACTCATTGATGTTGACTTTATCGCTGATGACTTACCCAAACTGCTGCGTTCCATGCAACGGGGAACGGATCGGATTAGTTCAATTGTTCTGAGTTTACGCAATTTCTCTCGCCTTGATGAAGCCGAAATGAAACAGGCTGACTTAAATCAGGGCATTGAGAGTACCTTACTGATGTTGCAACATCGCCTCAAACCCAAAGGGAACCAGCCAGAGATTAAAGTGCTAACCGAGTATGGGGATTTGCCCCAGCTAGAATGTTATCCTGGACAGCTAAACCAGGTGTTTCTGAACATTCTCAACAACGCGATCGATGTTTTAGAGAAGTCGTTTAAAGAAAATCCTGATTATCCAGCACCGATTATTGCCATTCGCACAGGGATATTGGAAGGTTCCCCGGATTCTTCTGATCAGCCAGACTCGCAGCTAGATATCCAGAATGAGGACAAGAAACCATCGGTAATGAATTGTCCCCGAATTGTGATTCAAATTGCTGATAATGGACTAGGAATGACAGATGAGGTCAAAGCACGACTATTTGATCCCTTCTTTTCTACGAAAGCTGTCGGACAAGGGGTGGGTTTAGGATTGACGATTTGTTATCAAATTGTGGTCGAACATCATCATGGCGTTCTTCACTGTACCTCTACACCGGGTAAAGGAACTGAATTTTGGATCGAGATTCCTATTCAACAAGTTATCAGTTCTTAAGCCAACCCTACCTACTGAGTCCGTTTATTTTAGCGTTGAGTGATGACGGTTATAAATAATCTTTGGCATAAGGGTGAGAGGTGAGATGCCAATGATTAAGGGCGGGTTTTGAACATAGATTAGCGGTGTTGATTCAAGATTTATCTCTAAACCCGCCCCTACACGATGGTTATGGCGAGGGATTTTATGAACTGTAGGGGCGACCCGCTTGCATCAATGAACAAAACGATTCCACTCAATTGGATCGGGTCGCCCTCGGTTTAATCATTTAGAAATGATCCTGGGCGCAAGCCTTGCGCCCCTACAGAATCGCTACGCTTATGGATTTAAACGCTGGACAAATGCCTGATGTTCGGCTGTCTGGATTCCCTGCTGCAACACGGCTAAAACCTCAGCTAAATTCCCCTCGCGCAACGCATTTACCGCTAACCATAATCCCGGAAAAAGACGAGATTTAATAATCCCCGCTGCATCGGGTTCTACGGAAACATATCGTCCTTCTTCTAAGCGAAACCAATCAATACGATTTTCGTAACTTTGCCAGACAATATATTCTTGTACACCATTGCGACGATAGGCATTCAGTTTATCGTTTAAATCATAAGAGGCACTTGAAGCTGCCACTTCAACAACTAACTCCGGTGCGCCTTCAATATAATCATCCTCAGTAATCCGAGAATTTCCCCCGACTTCCGGTTCAATTCGCAGTAAAGCATCGGGTTGCGGTTCGTTATCGGCATCCAGACGTACTGTGGTATTATCCTGCACATCAACTCCCGGTGTCGCCACTCCATACATTCCCAACCAGGTTATGATTTTGGCATGGGGTCTACCGTGACGATTGGCGCGAACGGGTGAAGCCACGTAAACCACTCCTTCAATTAATTCGGCTTTTTTGTTTTCTGGCATTTGCTGATAGCGACGCTCAAATTCGATGCGAGTGAGGCGATCGCCACTTTCTAGGGGAGGAGGAGAAACGGTGGGACTAATTGACATCTGACACGCTTTAATTTTAATCGCTAACGGTTACGTTTATTTTAGCGTTGTGCGATGACGGTTATAAATAATGTTTGGCATAAGGGTGAGGGGTGAGATGCCCAAGATTAAGGGCGGGTTTTGAACAAAGGTTAGCGGTGTTGATTCAAGATTTATCTCTAAACCCGCCCCTACACGATGGTTATGGCGAGGGATTCAAATAGGATAAAGGAACGAACTGTAGGGGCGACCCGCTTGCATCAATGGACAACACTATTCCACTCAATTGGATCGGGTCGCCCTCAGAGCAGGGGACGACAGGGTAAACGTAAGGATAAATCCTTCAAAGCGCGGCGGCGTTGAACTTCAGTACGTCCCCAGAATAAATCAGACCAATTGATCGGGTGATGGTTTAATTGATAAAGGGTTTCTTTGCTGAAGGGGGAAATGCTTTGCCTGCCAAGCTTTTGAGCTGCTTGTCACCCCTTCAGGTTTCTTTGGCTTCATCTGTTGAGTAACGATTGTGCTTCTCTATCCAGCGACTAAAGCCTTTGGAACAGGTGTAGTGGGGATAGGTTTCCGTTAAAAATCCGGTCGTGCCGTTACAAACTTCCCGTTCCGTATGACCTTGACAAAAAAAGGGGAATGACATACCTAATCGGGTAGAGGAGAATTCCATTAACCATTCCCATATTGTTGCTGCCGTGCGATTAACTGTTGAACAAAGGCTTGATGCTCTGGGGAATTGATTCCTGATTGCAAGGAAAGCAAAACCCGTTGCAGATTCCCTTGGAGCATCGCTGGCGCATCCAGCTACAATCCGGGAAATACTTGAGAGCAAATCAGTCCCTCAGAATCAGGTAACAAGGAAATATAATCACCATCGTTGAAACTAAACCAATCAATCTTTTGTTCAAAGACTTGCCAAACAATGTATTCCTGTACGCTATTGCGCCGATAAGCACGCTTCTTATCTCCCAGATCAATCGCCGCACTACTAGCCGCTATTTCTACCAATAATTCTGGCGCTCCTTCTAAGTATCCATCTTCACTTAGGGTAGAGTTACCCCCACTCTCTGGATTAATTAGCAATACGCCATCGGGTTGCGGTTCGTTGTCCCTATCCAAACGGAGAGTGGGTTCAATTCCCATTTGTACCTGGGGTGTAGCAGCTTGATAAACTCCTAGCCAGGTGATTAAACGTCCGTGGGGTTGGGCATGAGGTTGAAAGCGTAGAGGCGACGCCTTATGAACTATTCCTTCTATCAGTTCGGCTTTTTTTAGTTCTGGCATGGCGTTGTAACGACGCTCGAATTCACGGGAGGTTAGGCGATCTCCATTTTCTAACGGTGGCAAATGTCGAGCGGGTGCGAACATAGAGGTTAATGGTAAGGGCTGATCAGACATCGTTATGAATAACCCGACCTACCCTGTAATTGTATCAAGCAATCTCCCCCACCCAGGAAGAGCGATCGCCTCATACATTGGTTAAGGTGCTCTGCGCTACGCTCTCTCCACCCTACAGATGAAGCTAATCAGGGTGTGTAGCCGATCGCGATCGCATAGTCTTTTCCAATTCAGGGATGATTCGCATTCTTGACAATCAGCCTTATCGCTTCATCACAACTTTACAAAACGAGTTAAACAATTTCCCGTTAGTTTAAATGATTTGTGAACAAAAATAAACCTGAAACCCTGATTCTCTCAGCATCACTATTTCACAACTCATTTATACACCTGATAAATTTTCAAATTTCAATCATTTAAAGTTTCTGTAAACTTTCAACATACATCTTGACACCATCGGGGGGGGTAATTCATGATTTATTTATTGAAGCAAATTAACTGCTCAAAGCAAACGACATCATCTAATTAAACCATGCTGAAATCATTATCTCTTGTTACCGTTGGCGCTACCGTTATGGCACTGGGAGCGATTACTCAAGCCGAAGCCGCTCAAATTATTCAACCTCAATCGGCTTCAACAACTTTAGGAGAATTTGGGTCTTTTATCCTTGATAATGCGATTAACCAATCTGGTTTGTCTACTACCTATACCAGTGGTGTGACAGAGTTTGCTAGCTATTTGTCTGGAAATCCTACACAAAGTTTTTCCGTTAGTTGGATTGGAAGTAGTTCTGCTCCCGGATCAGTTACGTTTGATTTAGGGAACGTTTTTGACTTGGATGGGATGGCGATGTGGGGTACGGCTGGTGTAACGAGTGTAAAAGACTTCGATCTGTTTGCTTCGTTGACTGGAGTAGATGGTAGCTTTGTCAGCTTAGGTTCTTTTGTTCAAAATTTTCAGGCTGGCGCTGACACTGCCCAAGTCTTTAACTTCAATACAACGACTGCCCAGTTTATCCGCATGGATATTACGGATAGTTATCAAGCTAGTAATAGCGTAGGAATTGGCGAAGTGGCATTCAGGACGGCTGACGTCACACCTGAACCTGTTCCTGAACCCATGACTATTTTTGGTGCTGCAACGGCTCTAGGTTTTGGTGCGTTAGTCAATAGAAAGAATGCTAAAAAGCAGAAGAATAAAGATAACAATTAACTGAGAGGATATTGAGCGACTCAATTAATATAGCCTGGTTATCAGTCTCTCTGAAAAGGGAGACTTTTGTCTTGTTTGATTCCCGATAATGAGTGAACGGTAAACAATGCGGAGCATAATATACCTAATCGGGTAAATAAGAATTCCATCCAGAAACCGTAGGGGCGCACCGACGTGCGCCCTTTACTGACGTGCGCCCTTTACTGACGTGCGCCCTTTGCTAACGTGCGCCCTTTGCTAACGTGCGCCCTTTCCCAATGTGTGCCTGATTGAATCATCAAATCTATTCCCCAATTTTAGGTAGGGGTAGGGCGGGTTTTGCAGCAATGCTAGCGGTGTTGATTCAACGTTTATCCCTAAACCCGCCCCTACATTATGTTTACATGAGGTTTCAGGATTGCTTGCACCAGTTGACGATAGTTTAGTTTATCCATATAAAAATCAAGACTATTTGGATCAAGGTTATGGAAGAGATGCCCAGGATTAAGGGCGGGTTTTGAACATAGGTTAGCAGTGTTGATTCAAGGTTTATCCCTAAACCCGCCCCTACACGATGGTGATGGCGA
>NZ_JAVJUO010000016.1:0-21849 GCF_040220555.1 Coleofasciculus sp. C1-SOL-03 | reverse complement strand
CGGTTTGTTGGATAATGATGATGCCGTGGATATGATTGGGCATTATTATCCATTCATCCAAGGTTGTTTCGGGTCGGATTTTTGGTGTTTTTAACCATTCTTGGGCGACGATTTTTCCCAATTGGTTTAAATGCATTTTATTTTCCCGAATTTCGCCGAACCAACATTCTTTGTTGCGGGTGCAAAGGGTAATAAAATAAGCACCCGATTGTCCATAATCGAAACCGGGAAGACGTATGGAACGACGATGATGGATATGGGGATTATATTTCATAGAACCAACACGTAGGGGCGCACCGACGTGCGCCCTTTGTCAATGTGACGTGTGCTCTTTATCAACGTAACGTGCGCCCTTTGTCAATGTGACGTGTGCTCTTTATCAATGTAACGTGCGCCCTTTATCAACGTGACGTGCACCCTTTACCAACATGACGTGCGCCCAATGATATATTTGACTTTATACACGATCGCGAATCGCACTCTCTTGCCTTCAACATACCGTAAACACGATCGCACTCCATTCCCAAATATTATCACCCCGCGATCGCATCCCATCTGTTCAACTCAATCAACACGCGATCGCACTCTATTCCCAAATATTATCACCCGCGATCGCATCCCATCTGTTCAACCTAATTCACACGCGATCGCACTCCATTCCCAAATATTATCACCCCGCGAATCGCATCCCATCTGTTCAACCTAATTCACACGCGATCGCACTCTATTCCCAAATATTATCACCCGCGATCGCATCCCATCTGTTCAACTCAATCAACACGCGATCGCACTCTATTCCCAAATATTATCACCCCGCGATCGCATCCCATCTGTTCAACTCAATCAACACGCGATCGCACTCAAACCAAATCCAGGCGATCGCGCTTTTTTTCTGGTATACTTTCATCATGGAAAAATGTGTCCACCTGTAGGGACACACGGATGGTGCGCTCTGTTTCCAAGTTGTGCCATAAGTTAGCTAATAATGTTAGAATACTTACACATTTCATGCGTTTAGGGCTTGATAGGTTTATGGAAACGACAAAATTGTCGAACCAAGGTCAAGTGATTATTCCTAAGTCTTTGCGAGAGGCTCATCACTGGGAGGTTGGGATTGAGTTGATGGCGATTGATATGGGTGATGGGATTCTGTTGAAACCGAAGAAGCCTTTTTTAGAAACAAAATTGAATGACGTGGCGGGTTGTTTAAAGTATCACGGAACGCCTAAAAGTCTTGAAGATATGGATGATGCCATTCGCCAAGGGATAGAGGAGTTATGGCATGATCGCGGTTGATACAAATGTTGTGATTCGCTTGTTAACTCAGGATGATGAGTTACAGTTTAACAAGAGTGTGGATATTTTTAGAAAATATGATGTTTTCATTCCAGATACGGTAATTCTGGAAACCGAATGGGTGTTGCGTTTTGCTTACAAGTTTAAACCAACGGATATCTGCAAAGGGTTGAGAAATTTGTTGGGTTTGCCGAATGTTCATGTTGGCAATGCTAGCTTGATTGCTCAAGTTATTCAGTGGCATGAAAATGGTTTAGACTTTGCTGATGCGTTTCATTTAGCACAGAGTCAGCATTGTGAAGCGTTTTATATCAAATCCGGTTAAACAACCTCACTAAAAATGGCTGAAACCCGCATTCTGGCGTGATCGCATTTGTGTGCAATCAACAGGATTCGATATTACACGTTTGACGAGAAGTTTGGCAAAAAAGCTCAAGGGTTAACCTCTTGCCAGATGAATAAGCTGTAAAAATTCAAGTTTTGCCCTGGAAACTAGCAAAATATTAATTGATCGCGCCTTTTTTCTGGTATACTTTCACCTTATGAAAATGTGTCCGCCTGTAGGGGCGCACCGACGTGCGCCCTCTTACAAAAGTACGCTCAATTATTGATACTTTTGACTCAAGAGACGATCGCGAATCGCATCCCTTCTATTCAACCCAATCATCACGCGATCGCACTTTTTCCCCTCAACCCAACCCAAACAGCGATCGCTCTTTTTTCGTTGGCGTTGGTACATTAACAAAGTAGCGCACCCTACAAGATCTTCCCTGAATCAGACTATGTTGACCCTACAGCTATGTCCACAGTACTGATATTGCTTTCCAGCTACTGATGTTGGGAATGGTTTTGCCCCCATCAAAGGCTTTGACAGCCTTTGCCAGTTGTTGCTGCTTACCTTTGCCTGTTGGTCGCCAAGTAGGATTGGCTTGAACAAACGCGATGATGCGTTTGGCTGCAGCCGATTGAATATTGGCGGAAGTCAGGTCTTGCAAGGTGGTGTTGGGATCAAAAATGCGAGGCTTGGGCACCAGTGGCATCAAACTGCCATAGCGCCAATTGATACGTTCGCCATTCACTTTCGCGACATCAGGATCTTGCACTACAGCCACGACCCAAGATTTAGTCGTCTGATCGTATTCGAGTTGCTCAGCCTTAAAGTCAATCGACTGGAAGCGATATTTGTCTGGATTCTGCGCAATCTGGTTATTCGTTGCGGTGATTGGATCATTACTATAGTTGACCTTAGCTTCAAAATTGATCACCAATCCCTTGCCCAGAATGGCGCGTTTCAGAGGGTCTTCCACGTTCTTTTCCATGTCCACGTTACTTTGTTTTGGACCGGGGGTTAGATTCCACAATTGTCCGGGACCAAATACTAGATCATTGAGTAAATGCATCTGAACGTAGGATTTACTTTGCGATCCTGCTAGATGGCGTATTGATTTCATTAAACGACCATCTACTGGCGAAGATCCAGATGTATTAGCTCGAATGCTGAGCGGAATTGCCTTTACGTGGGTACCTTCGATTGGTGATGAGTTCATGGGATAATTAGCCGAGTAGCTGAGAACGGTCGGCGGCATCAGAGTAGCAGCATGAGTTTTGCCACCTAGGTTGCTCAAAACTTTGGCGATTGCCTCCAGTGCGTTACGAAATGCATTCATATTGCCCTTAGTACGTGCACCAACTATGTTACGTTTGGCATTGCCTGAAATTTTATACAGAGCCAACTTGGCAGTCTTGCGCAGTTGATCCAACTGCGTGAGCAATGCTGGCGTCGTAATTTTATATCCCTCCCAACTTTTTTGGGTGATAATGTCTTTCAGCGGTTTGGGGTTTGATCGGACGCTTATGTCATTGGTGTCCCAGAAAACTTGGTGTTCTTCCTTCTGGTCGTCAATATCACTGCGAAACGGCACTGAGATAGACAAATTGCTGAATTGAGCAATCAGGCTTTCGATGTCATCGTCTTCGTTGTCGGTCTCGATCAAGACATCTGACTCTTGACTGATAATCTCACTTTCTTCAAGTAGTTCCATAACTTCAGCCGCAGTATAGGCTTTGGACGGTTCTTCAAATGTTTCCCATAAAATATTAAACGCAGCTTCACGAATGTCTTCGTTATTATTAGATCGCGTAGTAATTGCCTGAAAATCATTGGCTAGTTTCTCATGCTTGGAGACAATCTTACTGAATGCCTTAAAAAAACTGTCGTCATTAGCCAGTTGCTGAATTTCAGCAACTTCAACCTCATCTTGAGAATCTAACAACGTTGACATTCTGAACCATTTTCCCTGTACGATTGCTTGTTGTGGTGTGACAAGCTGCCTTAGGCTGCTGTTATCCTGTTTGCCTCGGCTTGCAGCCAGCGTACTCTTCACATCTGCTTCCTGCTCTAAGCTCTCGTCATCATTGACCGGAACCCCACCGTTCCGTTGTACCGCCCCCCCACTCTGCTGCACAACATGAGTCAACTCATGCGCCAACAACTCTTGTCCCCCCTTACTCCCCGGCTCATACGCCCCCTGCCGAAAGAAGACATCCTCCCCCGTCGTAAACGCCTTCGCCTGAATCGCCTGATTCAACTCATCTGACTTGCCATCCGTATGCACCCTCACCCCACTAAAATCCGCCCCAAACGCCCCCTCCATCGGTTCTCTCACCGACTCATCCAAAGGTTGTCCACTCCCCCGTTTCCCCTGAATCGACGCCTCCAAATCCGCTGACGCCTCTTGGGTTTCCCCTTCACTATTCACTGCTCGATTAATCGTCAGCCGTTGTATCGGGGACTTCCTTACCCCCGTCACCCCAACGCCTGCTTCTTGCTTTCCCCCACTTCCTGCATCTGACTTCAGTCTCACCTCATCCTCATCCCCCATCTCCTCACGCTGCACCGTCTCCGGTGTCGGGGAATGAATCTTATCCACCACCTGACGCGCTACCCTATCGGCTTCCTGCTCATACTTATCATTGGGTTCCCCGATTGTCAGCTTCGCTTGGATGGGTAGACTTATCTCGGTTTCCGCTAACCCCTTCTCTTCTCCTCCCGCATCATCCATTCTCCCCTCTCCTTGCAGGAGAGGGGTTGGGGGAGAGGTTCCCTCCTCGTGCTTCTGCACTGGCGTCGGTTCCAAATTGCCAAACATCCGCCGCCGAATCTTATTCCGTACTTCGCGACTGGGAACCCCATACCCTTGGGATTGACTCAACCCCGTCTCCGCCTTCCTCTGAATCTCCCCACTCGTTGCTTCCTCTGACACCTGCGTCGGGTTCTGCACGTCTTTGGCTTCTGTTGGCGCAGTTTCCGCCTTTGCACCCGTCATCTCCGGGATATCACCAAACAGACTGCGACGAATTTTATCCCGTTGCGCCTTACTGGGAAGTTTTCCCACTAACTCACTGCCCTTTTTTGCCTCGGTTTTGGTTTGGATGTGAGCGGGCGGGAAAAAAGAAGACTTACGGGGAGTGGGTGTCCAGGAGGAGGATTTGGACTGCTGGTCATAAACCATGGTGAACCTCTTTGATGCTTTTGTCGGGGCTTTTCTTTGGCTTGGGGTTGGCTTTCCGGTTTGTCCTATTATGCTATCCTTTTCCTGTTTTGCACACCCCCATCGGACATAAGTATTTTTCTCTATAAAAATCTTTTCTCTTCGGTTTGTTCGGGATAGTTCTGTTATCTGGGAGAAGCATTTCACCCTCTTTCTCGGCTCACTTACCCCTCCAAAATACTTATTCAGCTACTCCTTCCTCGCTCCCCTCTCCCAAGCTTGGGAGAGGGGCTGGGGGTGAGGGCTGTTGCTTGGGTCAATAATGACGAAATCCTTGTAGTGCGAGCATCTTGCTCGCTACTAATACCCAATTTACTAGCCATTCCCAATTTAAAGGCGTGACAGCTTAAATAGGGGCACGTTCGTAACAAACAGGACGCACGTCATGTTGATAAAGGACGCACGTCACGTTGATAAAGACCGCACGTCATGTTGATAAAGAGCGCACGTCACGTTGGTAAAGAGCGCACATCGCGTTGATAAAGGACGCACGTCACGTTGATAAAGAGCGCACGTCACGTTGGTAAAGGGCGCACGTCACGTTGGTAAAGGGCGCACGTCACGTTGATAAAGGGCGCACGTCGGTGCGCCCCTACATTTTTTTCTCTACAAATCGTATTGTCTACATCCTATGGATTGGGGCAATACCTGTATACTTCAATAAACTTTTTTTGCTTTATTTTAGCTTTTATAAACCAATGTTATCTCCTTTGCCATTTCCCAACTTTGCCGCCTACCATCGATAACAATTCCGATTAGAATCCTCTCATCAAACAAAAAATGCCATCCCCAACAACCTGGAACCAAACCAACACCCACACGATTAAAACAGTTGTCGCTGCCATTGAACAACGCCTCGACGCCTACATCACTAGGGATGCGAACCCGACTCCTGAATCCATCCCCGATATTGACTCCATCCTCAACAGCGCCACCGCTTCCACGTCTTCTCCCCTCGCCTTAACCCACCTCTGCACCACATTCAACCTCTCCCCCTTTGAACGCAATGTTTTGCTTCTGTGTGCCGCTTCCGCCCTGATTCCCTACTTTCCCCAACTCTGCGTCGAAGCCCACAGTTGCCCCCAGTCTGCCTATCCCACGTTTAATTTAGCCATGCAACTCTTTGGTGATGCTGAAGCTTGGCAGGCACTTTCCCCGACATCTCCCCTACACTATTGGCAACTGGTGAAAACTGACCCCTCTGTGGAACTTCCCCAAAGCCGTCTGCAACTGGATAATGGGATTCTGCTGTATTTGTTGGGTCAACCTTACGAAGACGCCCAGTTGATGCACCTGATTCAACCGATTCAGACGGGTATTGAGACTACCCTTCAGCCCTCTCACCAACAAATAGGCGATCGCATCGCCCAGTTATGGCAGACTAATCCTAATAGCCAGGACTCTCTCGCTGAACCCTTAGTCGGGGCGGGTGTTGAATCCCCGTTATCTGCCCCTCGCCATCCATCTGTAGAGACGTTGCATGCAACGTCTCTACATCAATTGCCCATCATCCAACTCTGTAACACCACCCCCAGCGCCGCCCAGGATATCGCCGCCACGGTTTCTACTCGCCTCAACCGCCCCCTGAAATCCCTTCCCGCCCATCGCCTCCCCACTCACTTCAATGAGATATCCCACCTCATCCGCCGTTGGCACCGAGACGCTATCCTCTCCCAGAGTATCCTCCTCCTCGATTGCCAGGAACTCAACACCAGCCATACCCCCCTAATGGAAGCCTTATGCTACTTCCTCAACGCCATCCACACCCCCCTGATTATTAGCACCCCGGAACGCCTCCCCTCTGCCCAACGCCCCTTCATCAGCTTCGATATCCCCTCCCTGACGCACCTAGAACAACTCCACCTCTGGCAAACCCACCTGGGGGAAACCGCCAACCAACTCAACGGGGAAGTGGAATCCCTCGTCGCCCAATTCAACCTCACCCACACCGATATTCAAGCCGCCTGCATTTCCCTACACAGTGATATCGCCCAACTCCAAACCCAACCCAAACCCAAGAGACGCAAAAAAACCACCACCGACAACCAATCCTCCCCCCTCACCTCCCACCTCTGGGATATCTGTCGCCTGCAATCCCGCCCTCGCTTAGAAGATTTAGCCCAACGCCTGGAACCCAGCGCCACTTGGGATGATTTTGTCCTTCCTGAACCCCAACTGAAACTCCTCAAAGATATGGTGACTCAGGTGCGCCAACGGGTTAAAGTGTATACCGAATGGGGGTTTGGTCACAAAAGTAATCGGGGTTTGGGTATCAGCGCCCTATTTGCCGGACAAAGTGGTACAGGGAAAACCATGGCAGCAGAAGTCCTGGCAAATGAATTACGCTTAGATTTATATCGAATTGACCTCTCTGCCGTTATCAGTAAATATATCGGCGAAACGGAGAAAAATCTGCGCCGTATCTTCGACGCCGCCGAAACTGGAGGCGCAATTCTCCTGTTTGACGAAGCCGACGCCATCTTTGGCAAACGCACCCAAGTCAAAGACTCTCATGACCGCCATGCTAATGTAGAAGTTAGCTATCTGCTGCAACGGATGGAAGCCTATCAAGGGTTAGCGATTCTCACCACCAACTTAAAAGAATCCCTTGACCAAGCCTTTTTACGCCGCATCCGATTTATCGTCAAATTCCCCTATCCCGATGCCGCATCCCGTGCCAAAATCTGGGAGAAAATCTTTCCCAACCAAACCCCAACTCGGAAACTGGATTTTAGAAAATTAGGCAAACTGCAAGCCACGGGAGGAAATATCCGTTCTATTGCCATGAATGCTGCCTTTTTTGCCGCTGAAGAGGGCAAACCTGTGACGATGCAACATCTCCTAGACGCCACCAAACAAGAATGCGCCAAGTTAGAACGGGGTATCACCTCTCCCGAAATTAGTGGCTGGGTTAAATAGGGGCTGCTGAATCAGGCTTGTGGTGGGGTAGGGAGCAGGGGAAGCAGGGGAAGCAGGGGAAGCTGGGGAAGCCGGGGGAGCTGGGGGAGCAATGATACATTTTCCCTGATAGCGGTGCAAGGGTATGAAAGGGTTTTACCTTATGTTCTTGAAGATGAGCTAATGTCCATGCTACTCAAAGCCTTGATAGATAAGGGTTTTGGAGTTGTGCAGCAAACCCTAAATAGTCTTATGTCTTATGTCATTTGTCATTCCCCGATTGAGTAGCGATCGCAGAAGGTACAGTTAAGCTAATCTCTTCTAATCCCACAGATTCCATTAATTCTGTCCAACTGTTAGCCACGGCGGGATTATTGGGTTGGCTGCGCTGAAGTTCCACTAATATATTGAGGGCATCGTACCAAAATCCTTCTTGGGCATAGAGAGTAACTTTTTCCAGGTCAGTGATATTCTCTAACGGTTCCGGTAACGGATTATCTTCTGAAACATGTTCAACCCAACCACCCACAACCCAGTCTTCCATGCGATCGCTGGGATTGCAAACTAGGGCAACTGTCCAATAGTAAGGCTGATCTGGGGCTAGAGATGGTGCTGTATCTGGTAAACCCATCCTAACCAAACCCGTTTGAGACACAGGCACACTCACTTGATATATCCCATTCTTATGTTCGTCAAACAGACTAAATTCCGCTGTCTGGGCAGTGGTTTGGGGGATATAGACGTACAAATTGGGGCGATCGCTTTGAGATAATCCGATATGAGACCCTGGGGCGATAGCCGTGAAAGAACCCGAGTTTGCTGATGGATTAGATAAACAAGCAATCTGCACTGGACGGGAACCGCCGCCAACGGTACCGCCACGGGGCGCATTTCTACCGGGAGGAGGGTTAAAGCTAACTGTAACCGGAGAATCTGCCCAAACTCTAGCGGTTATAAATGGCGCTAGCACTACTGACAAGGATAAGAAGACTGATATCATTCTCCAGGAGGATGTAGTCATGATCATCAATTTTGTAAAGATTTTAAATCTAGTTTGACACATCAACTTTTTTTCTGGACTAGAGCCAATTCCCGACTAAAATAAACGGAGCCCAGAAGTAAGGATGGCTCGACTCCGGTTGTTGGAGTAAATGCAATTGAGCGCGTCTTACCGCTTCCGCTTTTGTGATGTTGGGAGTAAAAAGTTCTTTGTAGAACTGTTCCATAAACGTTGCGGTCGATTCATCACTAACCGTCCAGAGAGTAGCCAGGGTACTACGCGCCCCAGAACGCACCGCTACCCCAGCAAGTCCCAAGGCGGCTCGTGTGTCTCCTTTCGCGGTTTGGCAAGCACTGAGGACTAAAAGTTCCAAGGGAGGCGAGTTGGATAATTCGCGGTTGGTTAATAATGTATTTAATTGTTGAACATTTAACCGTCCATCCCAAGTAAGGATAAATGTGTCTTCAGGTTTAGAACTAAACTGACCATGAGTGGCAAGGTGGACAATAGAATAGGGTTGAGTTTTAACGCGAGTTTCTAGCGCCTGAGTGGTGAACTGTTGATCCAGTAAAACGGTTGCTGAAACAGTGGCGTCAATGTCTTTAACTTCTTGCTTAACGCCGGGTAACGGTGAAAAGTTGGGTTTTCCTTCACTCAAACCCCCTAGTAAAGCTTTAGACTGAGGTCTTGCCAAGGGTTCAGTTGTTAAAAGTTGTAAACTGGGCGCGATCGCAATTCGATACTGTTCAATTAAATACTGGTTCCCATCATGTAACGCCGCCATGGGTAGATTCCGCAGGGAACCATCCAGGACAAACACTAATGTTTTAATTGATTGGCGGGTTAAATCTTCGGCGGCGGGTTGGATCAACCAGCGATAAATCTCTTGGGAAATCGATAGTCGTTCTTCAGCAAAGGATGTGCGTCGAAAGGATTGGCGCATTCGGTTAATTGCTTCATCGACTTGTGCTTGAGACAAATTGGTGCTGTAATGCTTCAGTGATTGATCCGGAAGGGAAAGAATAACTTCCAAGCGGGAATTAGAACTATCCCCAAGGGAATCAGGTAGAATAATCGGATAAATGACAGCCGCCGTTGGATCAATGCGATCAATAGCTTCCGGCTGAGTATCTAAGCAAGCTTCCCGAAAGAAGTTAGCCAGTTCAGCCAATTGGAGGGATTCAATCGTAGTTCGCGCTTGTTTCAAATTAGTTTGACTGACTTCCTCTTCTTTTCCGGGAATCGGTTGTAAGAGTAAATCGACTAATTCTCGATAAACAGGTTCTACCTGTTCCTGAAAGGAAAACTGTACATCTTGGTTAATTGCCACTAAATCTTGGCGTAAGGATTGTAGAGTATTCACAGCGGCGGTATACGAAAGAATCGCGCCGTTTCTATCTCCTGTTTTAAACAATAATTTTCCCATTTGCCACTGCCATTGATAGGCAATTTCCCCAGCGTGAATTGCCTCGGTTAAACGGAGGGCTTTTTCAGTTAGCTGTTTCGCCTCTTTCCACTGTTTTGTCTGCAAATAGACTTGTCCTAAACGCCCCAAAGCATAAGATTCAGCCCGGATATTTCCTAACTGCTTTGCCTGGGTTTGAGCCGTGGCTAAAAGTTGAGCGGCTTTAGTAACATCCTGGGGATTGAGTTTAACCAGACTCTCAGCTAACTCGATTTGAGCGTAAATAGTGGTTTGACTTGGCGGTAATTTCGCCAGGTGCGTTTGAATCTGAGGACGTAATAGTTGAGCCTCTTCTCGGCGATCAAGTTGAACTAATAGATTAAGTTGATGGATTTGGGATTGTAGCTGAACCGGGCTATTTTCGGCGGCAGCTTTTTGGTAATAGTCGAGTGCTAGTTGAGGTTGCTGTTGAGCTTCAGCAAGATTTCCTAAACTCAGCCAAGCTAGTTGAATATTTCCAGTCAATTGCAGTTTTTGCGCCATAGCTAAACCCTGTTCGAGGATGTTTTGAGACGCGGCAAAATCACCAGCCACGCGCAGCACATTGCCCAAGTTTAACAGTCCAGCTAGTTTCAGTTGAGAGTCAGGTTGGCGGGTCAGGGAAGCCTCAACCTGTTCTAACATTGTCCTGGCACGTAAGTAAAACCCTAGGGCTTGGAAGGCTCTAGTTTGGTTAAGTTGAGTGCCAATTTCACCTGTGGAATCGCCTAATTCATGATAAAGCTTTTCCGCTTTTTTCCAGGTTGCCAGAGCCGCTTGAAATTGTCCCTGATTGAATTGGACTTGTCCTTGATTGTTGCGAATTTGAGCCAGGGTAAAGGAGTCAGACAATGACGGTTGATTTTGGGTCAACATCACCGCTTGATTCATCACGGCTTCGGCTTCCGGGAATTGTCCCAGGTGTTGATAAGCCAGAGCCAAATAACTGAGAATTAGTCCTTGATGCAGTTTATCCCCTTGAGACTCAAACTCAGAAGCGGCTTCTTTCCAAACATTGGCGGCGGCTGAATATTGTCCGGTTTGATAGAGTATTTGTCCCTGTTGAAATTGTGGATCAGGTTGAGCCGCCATCATTTTTTGTGAAGAGAAGAAAACAGGCGATCGCTCAAAATTTATGTCCACGTTATCGGTTAGGTTTTGTATCTCAACCTGACGTAAGGGTTCACATTGAGTATGTGGTGTCAACCTGATTGGTTCCCATCCCTGACTTGTCGCTGCATGAACACCTATAGCCATGAAGAACCCAATTAGTGGACAAATAATGAAGATAATAAATATATTTTTAGAGAGTATTTTATACAGGTATTGTAATAAATTCATGGGTAACTAAGTGGGTGGACACAATTAAAGTTAACGGTTGAGATTAGGGAACAGGGAACAGGGAACAGGGAACAGTCTCACCAATCGCCTTGGGTTTAAACCCAAGGCTAAAAGCTAAAGTCAGCTAAAGCTGACTGGATAAGCTGTTCGGCTTTTAAGCCTTAATGTCAATAATGTGTAAATTCTCGTAGTGCGAGCATCTTGCTCGCTACTAAGTCTTGCATCCTGGAATTTGTGCCGACCTCAGCGCCGAATTTTCCCTCGACAGAGGGTTGAAACCATTGCCAGAAAGCCTATTCCCTATTGCCTCTCCCCACCACCAGACTTATTCAGCAGCCCCTAATTACTAATAGCGTGATTTTCCTGACAGGATTGTGGATAAGAAGAATGAGACGATATTTCCGTAGACGTTTCCGCCACCAATTGCACCGTTCCATCTGGCTGTGTTATCCAACCTGTCGCCTCAACCAAAGGAGTTTGAGTATTGAGTGTTGAGCTAACTTCCCCTGCTTCCCCTGCTTCCCCTGCTCCTCCACGTCCAGAAACCCGCCAATCAATCCAACCCGGAGCAGAATTCAACGCCTCACCCGGAGTTGGGGGTAATCCCCCTCGCCCAACCACAACAAAGCTATTATTTCGCGCTTGAGAGGAGCAAGTTTGGGCAATTTGATTGCTAGAATCAGTCAGCGTTGTAGGTAACTCTGCTAATCCTTGGGCTGGATCAATTCCCCGGATATCAATTTCCACAATCCCACTAAACTCAGCACCTAACTCCGAAGTAGCCGTGATATCACTTAATCGGGTTAATTTATCCCGAAACTGAATACCAAAAATACCTTGAGCGGTAACGCTTACTCGACCACCAAAGCCTTTTTCTGCATTAGCCGTAATGTCACTATTTTCTTCCGGTACAGCCACTAAAGTATCGGTATTAATCGTGATATTACCGCCATCCGCATTATCTGCATCTGTACTAATTCGACTCCCACGACGCAACAAAATAGTCTGCGCTTGCAGGTTAATATTTGCGCCGCCACCGGATGCCGTTGTGCCATCAATACTGCTTTGATTGTCCAGGGCGATCGCGTCGGCTACAACGTTAATATTACCCGCCTGTCCCGAACCCAAGGCTCGTAGATTTAAGGTTCCGCCCTTGTCCAGAATTAATTCTCCCACATTCAGATTTAATGACCCTCCATTCGCCGTCGCATTAGGATTAATCACACGAGATGCAATCCCGACAGAGGTTTGAATTTGACTGTTAAATTCATCTTGACCCTGATTGCCAATCACCTCGACGCGATCGGCATCAATTGTAATACTTCCCGCATCGCCTCTCCCTAAGGATGCCGTAGTAATCACGCCTCCATCTCGGAGAGTGAGTACAGGAGTAGAAATCATCATATTCCCTCCCCGATTCGCTGCATTCGCATCAGCCGAAATGAAACTCGGACCCCGACTCCCATTTGCATTTGCCAAGACTCCAGAAATTCCCTCGATTGTGACTGATTCAGTCGCGTTAACAGTTAAATTTCCTCCAGGTCCTCCGGTGGTATTTACAGGTTGGTTGCCAATCACTGCACCACTGGATAAACTAATACCACTTCCTCCAGCAATTCTTAACCGTTTTGTGTCAATCGTAATGTCCCCAGCTTGACCATTAATGCCGCCTGCGGTAGAACCGATTAAAGTAGCCACAGGACTACCATCAGGAGTACGCAGCACGTCTACCGATTCCGACGCTTTCAGGTAAATATCCCCCGATGCACCGCGATCGCCCGTTACACTAATCAACGCTGCACCATCACTCACAGTTAAACGTTTTCCCTCAAAGTTAATATCTCCTCCTGTACCCGTACTACCTGCAATTGTGCCACTGTTCATGACAGAAGCAACTAAATCGAAAACTCCAGCACGGATCATTATATTTCCCGCGTTACCTGTACCCGACGTAGGACTCCCAAAAACACCTCCATTCTCCACCAACAATTTACCTGTATCAATCGTGATAGTTCCGGCATCTCCTATACCCGTTGTGCCAGTTATTAGCAAAATTTGCGGGTCAAACGGGTCGATCACTCCCAACTGTAAATACTTACCTACAAACAGTCGATAAAGCTCCGCCCCAATTCCCCTCATTTCTACAGAATCAGTCGCGTGGATATTAACTGCACCACCTGTACCATTTCCGTGTGTCAGCGTAGACAGTTGTGAGCCACCGTAAACCCGAAATGTTTTAGCATTAATATCAATACTCTGACCGTCCCGATTTCCCAAGGTTAAAGCATAGATTTTTGCCCCATTGAGACTGACCGTTTCGCCGCTAATCTCTACGCTACCACCTCCCTCTCCCGTCGTATTGAGCATGGCTCCGTTTGATAGTTCAATCGTGCCGAAACGAGGACTATTGTCATAGTTTAAACCCAGTCCCTCAGCCGTGGATGTCAACCCAACAAACCCAGCACTAGCAACGCTACCTAGGAGAATTTGTCCCTCATTGGCAGTTAAATTTCCCCCATTGAGAACAAGATCACCGCCAATTAAGGCTAAGGTTTTACCCGGTTGTACGGCTAACCCGACGTTATCGGCAATGGGAATATCTTTAGGAATTGTGGGCAGATTGAGGTTGGCTGGTGTCAATGCCGTTGATTGATTAATAATACGTCTAGGATTTGAGCCAAACTGTAAACCAATGGGCGTATTAATCGTCAGTAGGGGCGGCGCTTGGGGATTGGTGGCACTAAAAAAACTCCCATCCGCTAATTTAATACTATTCGCTGTTGACGCAATAAACGAACCCCCGATAGTTAACTGAGCATTATCTCCAAAAATAATTCCACTGGGATTAATCAGAAATAGATCAGCGTCAGAGTTAGCCTTGATTATGCCATCAATCGTGGAGATTTCTCCCCCAGTAACTCGCGTTAGGATAGTCTGTATATCCTGAGCATTGTTAAAATAAGCGGTTTGTCCGGTATCTACCGAAAACTGCTCAAAACTGTGAAATAAATTACTCCCTGATGCCGTACCCCCCGTAATCGTAACGGTACTGCCATTTGGGGTAACGATAGAATTATCGGGCAAGGTTCCATCTGGGACGATTTGCGCTTGCACGCTCAAGCTGGATACTAACCAACAAGAGGTGAGTGATGTCAGCGCCCAACAGGTACGGAGCGCGATCGCACCAAAATAAGTTGAATAAAACGTCATGGACTGTTTATCGGTTACATCTGAGGATTCGGTAGATTCACCTCAAACAAACCGATCATTCCTTTCAGGGGAATGAATGGGCTGAAAATTCTGTTCGTAGCGCTTATTATTATATCAAATCCGTTGGGATAGCCGTCTTCTCTTTGCTGAAAACAAAAAACAACAGCCTTTAGGGATACTATACTGTAGGTTGGGTTGAAGCATGAAACCCAACATCCGCAACGCTTCCAGGGAATAACGCGACCATTTCAACAAGATTGGTGCTGTCCCTGACATATTCCCTTTATCCATTATTTTGCAACCATTGTTGCAAATCATCTGGGGTGGAAAAGTCCAGCACAGCGTCTCCGAGGTCTTCTAATTGCTCTAAAGTCAACGCCTCGATTTGTCCTTGTATCTCAGGGGAAATTTGTTCCAGGCGACGATTTAATAGACGCAGGATAATTGCTCTCTCTCCTTCTTGGCGACCTTCTTGGCGACCTTCTTCTTTAGCTTCTTGATAAAAACGGGTTTGTTGAGCCTCAGCAACAATCTCTAACATCGCGATAATCTCCTCCCGAGTCAACTGCGGGAACTTATACACCATTGTAATGATGATTAACTCTATTATTAACCCTGGCGGCAAATCAGGATCGCTTTGTGCTTGTTCAAGTAACTGCTTTGCCAAGTTGGGTGCATTCCTGGGGGAAGCTACAATCAATTGCAGCAGACCGAGACTCAAGGGTCGGTTCTCTTGGTTGCTCAATTCATTCAGGTAGAAACGCTGCACTTGTGGGCTATTGAGTAATGCCCGATACAAATGGGTTTGGATGGGTTCTAAACTTCGACGGGGAAAGAGAACCACCGCTTGCCAATCGGCTATCGTTGGATTTTGTTCCAAGTACATGAAAATTTCTGCAAATAGCCGATGGTACAGTAAGGGGTCATCTTGGAACTGAAATTCAGCGAAGAAAACGGGTAAATTGGGTTGATCTGGGGGCGGTAAAAACACCCCATCAATACGGTGAGCCGTTTGTTTGATTTCGATAGACTTAAACTCATAGCCTTGAAAGTCCGGCTGACCAATGAGTTCAAAAAAAATAGAAGGAGCCGTTTTGAAAATTCGGTAGAGAAGGGAGTCAGTTTTCACAGCAATCTGTCTAAGTCTTTGCCATTGGTATCAAGTCCAAACGTTTCATTTCAGTATAGGTAGCGAGCCAGATGCTCGCACTACAAGGTTTAAATGCCGACCAACTGAAAAGGCTGTCCTTGACATATTCATTCAATGACTGGAAAAAGTAAATAGATATTTTTTATGAATCTCAACCTCTTGTTTCATAAATTCACTAAATTTTGCGTTACTTTTCGTGAATTTGCTCGTATTTTCACCTTCACAGTAAGAGTAAATCGGTGGATCATCCCCTTCAGAAACGATAAAAAAGCTAAACTGATATCCCTGGTGCATGAAGAAAACAAAAGCATCATTGGGTAGGGATGGGAAATTATTTTCCCTAACAAATCTATAGCCCATTCTCTCAAATAGGGGAGATGCTTAAAAAAGCAGTCAGATCCGCGCAAGAATTGACCCGCACCATGCCCCATCTCCAGGAGAAATTCTTGATAGGCTTTGGGTAGAGAAATCCCTAACTCCTGTTCCAGTTTACTGATTTCGGAAGCTGTACACCCAACTAACTCATCTGGCTGTACCAGTCCTAGTTGTTGTAGCTGTTGTTTAACTGTATCTAAATACATACAAATTTTAAGTTAGCTCTTAACAAGAGAGCCTTCGCGGTAAGGCTAAAGTTTTGTCTTCATTAAAAATGCTATCGATAGTTAATCCATAATAATTAACAAACCTTTGGACAAATGACTCAATTAAATCCAAAGCTTTTTCATTTTTATTAATTACTTTTTTGTAGTTTAGATTGGGAGAATAAACAGGGGAACCAAATGCATGACCATTCCATAATTGTCTTCCTGTATAGAGTAAATTCGTACTAGATGTATTTGTAATCATAGCCGTTAATAAACTATCATTAAATGGCAAAAAATAACTCCATATATCAATTAAATTGCGAATTTGATTTATAAATATTTCAGCCAAATCATCATACCTTAACACACGATTATGGTGGTCAGGTAGAGAATTATTTTTCCATAAAGATTGAGTATTTTTCTGCACAAAGTTTTCTAGGCAGAGCATAAATTTACAATGACCGTTTCTGTCAATCTGAATTTTAAAACCAACTCCATCTTCGATATATCTTAAATCTTCATTTACAACTCCATATTCGTTTGGTCTTGTATTATAGCTATTCAAACTGAATAAAGGAGAGTGCTGAGCGTAGAAGTCAGGTAATCTCAAACTGTTAATTAATGTCAGTAACTCTGGATTCAGGGGATTGATACGGTCGTCAGATATACTAAGAGGCGTAAGACTCACTATAATCCACACCTTATTTCCAGCAAATTTTTTCCATTCTTCTTCTCTAGATTTAAGAAAATCTGAGTTGTCAATTGGGTTTATGTAAATTTTATCTTGCTCTAATTTATGAGTAACCCAATGTTCATGTTCCAGCTTCATGAGCTTTAATTTTTCCACTGTCCATTCTTCAGGATTCTTGTCAATTAGAGTATGATGAGTCGGACATAACAATATTAAATTAGAGTAGTTATCTCTTGCTTCAGGAGTCAAATCGCTCTCACCACGCGGACCATCAGGTGAATCAGCTACAATATGAGCCATTTCGCCGAGTGTCGTTTCGGAACCATCAGTGGTTAATTCAATTTTGCAGCCAGGAAAAGCACAGCGATTCCCAGAACGCCCCCAAAGTAGTTTGACATCCTTCATTTTCATAATTTTTGCCCTTGAATAACTTAAAAAGCTGTCTGTTCTTGGACGAGACAGCTTAATCGGCGTACAATCCAACCGAGCTTAGGGGCAATTTATGAATATCCGTGTCAACTTAAGACTTTGTATAACTAGCGCTCAAAGTTTAGATCCCCCTAAATCCCCCTTCAAAAGGGGGACTTTGATTAATTTCTGGTCCCCCCCTTTTTAAGGGAAGCGGTTCACCGGATCAGCAAGTCCGAAGGCTGGACTTTGATTAATTTCTGGTCCCCCCCTTTTTAAGGGGGGCTAGGGGGGATCTCTAATTAAGTAAGGGTTTCAGCCTTAAGTTGACACCAATGATTTATGAATCGCCCCCACACCATCAGCGATTAGTAATCGAAATCGCCCATACCAGCACCAGCGCCAGCGCCAGCACCTTCCTTGGGTTCAGGCTTGTCAACCACAATACATTCAGTAGTCAATACCATACCCGCGATAGACGCTGCATTTTGCAGGGCGGAACGAGTCACCTTGGCAGGATCAACGATACCCGCTTCAAACATATCAACGAACTCATTCGTCGCGGCGTTGTAGCCAACGTTGAAGTCTTTCTCTTTCACCCGCTCAGCGATAACCGCACCATTTTGACCCGCATTCTCAGCAATCCGCTTCAGGGGTGCAGCCAGCGCACGGGACACAATCATCGCCCCAATCAGCGCTTCACCGGTCAGGTTTTCATTTGCCCAAGATTCCAGGGTCGGAGTCAGGTGAGCCAGAGTTGTACCACCACCGGGAACAATCCCTTCTTCTACTGCTGCTTTGGTGGCGTTAATCGCGTCTTCTAAGCGCAGCTTGCGGTCTTTCATTTCTGTTTCCGTCGCCGCCCCGACTTTGACCACAGCAACGCCACCGGACAACTTCGCCAAACGTTCTTGCAGTTTCTCCTTGTCGTAGGAGGAATCGGATTCTTCAATCTGACGCCGGATTTGCTCACAACGAGCTTTAACACCAGCTTCGTTGCCTTCAGCCACAATCGTGGTATTGTCTTTGGTGATGGTAATCCGACGTGCCTTACCCAGCATTTCTAGCTTGGTGTTTTCCAGCTTCAGACCCGCGTCTTCGGTGATAAGTTGACCACCTGTCAAGACGGCGATATCTTCCAGCATCGCTTTGCGGCGATCGCCAAATCCGGGCGCTTTAACCGCCGCGACGTTCAGTACACCGCGTAGACGGTTGACCACCAGAGTCGCCAGGGCTTCTTTTTCAATGTCTTCAGCCAGAATCAGCAGGGGACGACTTGCACGCGCCACTTGCTCCAGTACAGGGACTAAGTCCTGAACCAGGGTGATTTTCTTGTCAGTAATCAGGATGAAGGGTTCTTCCAGAATCGCTTCCATCCGCTCCATGTCGGTAGCGAAGTAGGGCGAAATATAACCCTTGTCAAAGCGCATCCCTTCGGTGATTTCTAATTCGGTGGTCATGGATTTCCCTTCTTCTAAGGAAATCACGCCTTCTTTGCCCACCTTATCCATTGCTTCGGCAATCATCTGACCGACTTCTTCATCGTTTCCAGCCGAGATGGAACCAACTTGTGCAATGGCTTTAGATTCTTCTACGGGACGGGAATGCTCGGCAATCTTGTCTACTAAGAACGCGATCGCTTTATCAATCCCCCGCTTCAGGGCGATCGCATTCGCCCCAGCCGCCACGTTCCGCAAGCCCTCTTTAACCATGGCATGAGCCAACACGGTAGCGGTTGTGGTTCCGTCACCGGCTGCATCATTGGTTTTAGAGGCAGCTTGGCGAATCAAGGAAACACCCGTGTTTTCAACGTGATCTTCTAATTCGATTTCTTTAGCAATGGTCACCCCGTCATTAACAATTTGGGGAGCGCCAAACTTTTTCTCCAGAACCACGTTGCGACCTTTCGGACCGAGGGTAACGGCAACGGATTCTGCCAGAATGTCCATACCCTTTTCCAGGGCGCGACGAGCATTTTCGTTGTAAATGATGCGCTTAGCCATAGATTTCAGTGATGTTGAGTCTGATAGGTGAACTGTGAGTTGTGACTAATTGTTATGAGGCGAGTCATTCAGGAGAGTTACCAGTGATCTGGCTTTTATACTCCTGAACGTTTAGCGATCACGACTAGGAAACGACAGCGAGGATGTCTTTTTCTGAAAGCAGAACATACTCTTCGTTGCCTAGCTTGATATCAGTACCGGCATACTTAGAGTAGAGAACTTTGTCGCCGACTTTGACTTCCAATTCTGAGCGAGAGCCATCATCGTTGCGCTTGCCAGGACCGGTGGCGACAATTTCCCCAATTTGAGGCTTCTCTTTCGCGTTGTCGGGTAACAAGATGCCACCCGCTGTTTTTTCTTCCGGGGCACTGACCTTGAGAAAAACGCGATCGCCTAACGGCTTGACTGTAGAAACACTCAGAGATACGGCTGCCATTGAATTCCCTCCTAATTAGCGTAATTTAGTCTCACTTAGCACTTTCTGCTGTCGAGTGATTAGCACTCTCTGCTTCTGAGTGCTAATTTACTCAACAAAGGTATGAAACTGCAATCAATTTCCCGGTACGGGTTCCCGAACTAAAGGATGGGGGTTTGGGTGTGGGGTGTGGGGTATGGGGTGTCGGGTGTGGGGTGTGGGGTGTGGGGTGTGGGGTGTGGGGTGTCGGGTGTGGGGTGTCGGGTGTGGGGTGTGGGGTGTCGGGTGTGGGGTGTGGGGTGTGGGGTGTGGGGTGTGGGGTGTGGGGTGTCGGGTGTGGGGTGTGGGGTGTCGGGTGTGGGGTGTGGGGTGTGGGGTGTCGGGTGTCGGGTGTCGGGTGTCGGGGAGCATGTAGAGACGTAGCATGCTACGTCTGGGGAGCCTCAAGAGGTGTAGTGAAACGCTACTCTACAGGATATATGGGAATTTTTAGTGGGTAAGACGATGAAGAAAAATAGAGCATCAGATAAAACACTGTTGGCAAAAAATGTACATAGCTTGGGATTGAATCAAATTCAACGCCATGTTTTGCTATGCGCTGACCAGACGAAACCCAAGTGCTGCTCTAAACAAGCGGGTCTTGATTCCTGGGATTACTTAAAAACCCGTCTGAAACAACTTAAGCTAGATCAACCCACTCCGGAGCGACCAAGCTGCATCTTCCGTACTAAAGCCAACTGTCTGCGCGTCTGTGCCAGTGGTCCAATTCTGGTGGTTTATCCGGACGGTGTTTGGTATCGTAACGCGACGCCAGAGGTGATCGAACGCATTATTCAAGAGCATCTCATTGGCAACCAGATTGTGGAAGACTATGCTTTTTTGGTTCATCCTCTCCCAGAAACTGATCAGTCTCCTCTCTCCGACGCCGCAGGGGTTAACTAACAGTCCGTCAATATCTAGACAATTAGTGACATAACTAGACATTTTCTGTGATATATGCAAGCAATGTCTAGTTTACTCCCCCGATAAGCAGCTACTCGACTTTGTGTAACGGTCTTTCACGTTGCACCGATGGCAACTCAACGGCTCTCATTCGATCTTCTCGAACGGCTGGTAGTCCGGAGTCGATAGGATATTGTTGACTTAATTGGCAATAAATCGGGTATAGTGGATGAACTCAGGGAGGTAGCCAAAAAGCGATGACGACTCTTACTTATTGCAAAGGCTTGCCAACTCCGGGAGATGAACTTAACCCCATCGGGTTCACCGAGTTGGAGATGTTTTTAACGTCATTGTCCGATATATTTTATCAAGCAACAGTTGAAACCGTTAACCATTTATTAAACAAAGAAGTCAACCCTTCGGCTTGCGAGAGGGTAAAATTGAATCAATCCAGTTGGAATAGTCATATTCAACAGAAATACGGACTCAGTAAACGTTATGCTAACGGAGTCATTGCATTAGCGAAAGGAAAAACTGCCTCAGCCAAAGAATGTAGGAAAATCCAGATAAAGCAATTAAAATCACGAGTTAAGTCAGCGAAGGATTGGGTAGCCAAAGCCACAAATAAAATTAAGTTGGCTCGTAATTTCTATGAAAAAAAGAACTGGCAATTCTCCAAAAAGGGCTGTAATTTCCCCTTATCGTCAAACCTCAAGACGAGAAAAACTAACTGGCATCATCTGCGTCAAGGTCTGCATCAGAAAAAGCGATATATCTACCGACTTGAAAATCAAATTCAACATCTGAAATCGGCAAAACTTAGAGTAAAGGTATCTAGAGGGTCAGTATTTATTGTTGGCTCCAAGGATGAAAGTTATGGGAATCAAACTTGTCAATGGTCTGGGGATACTATCAA
>NZ_JAVJUO010000015.1:0-26389 GCF_040220555.1 Coleofasciculus sp. C1-SOL-03 | reverse complement strand
GTACAAAATTAGGTTCGGTCAAGCTAACTTCTAAAAGCCGAAACGCCCGATTTTTCGTTCTCACTCTTCCTTGTCTACTGGTCTACCTGTCTTCCTTGTCTTACCTCAACCCCAATCTTAAAAAACCTACCCTTATGAGCCCTTCAGATCCCCCTCCCGTCCCCCTTAACAAGGGGGAAGCCAAAGGATGCTTCGCTTTTTTTGCATGGGGGATTTAGGGGGATCAAACGTATCCCATAAGAGCGGAAAGTTTCATACACGACAGCATCCTCTGTAGACGCCGCTACCCTAGCAAACCAAGCGGTTACAAATTGGTATAACGAGGTTTCCGACTATGACTATAACAATCCAGGATTTTCTTCGGAAACAGGACATTTTACTCAGGTGGTGTGGAAGAATAGCACCCAATTAGGATGTGGTGCGGCACGGGGCGTTAAAACGATTCAAGGGACTCAGTATAACGCCTTCTATGTGGTTTGCCAATATGCGCCTGCGGGTAATGTAATTGGACAGTTTCCAGAAAATGTTATGGCACCGTAATTAGTCTGATGTTACGGTATGAGGTAAGTTTTAATATCATGTCCGCCCAAACAGTCATTATTCCCTTGTACCTTGAACCTTCCTCCTTCCCTTCTGCCCTGGAGCCTTCTGCCCTCTGCCTTGTCTCAACCGATAGTGTAAGTATTCCACCGGACATAATATAACCCTTCACTTGGGAAAGAAGGCATGGCACGTATGTAGGGGCGGGTTTCACTACTATCTTTTCGGTTGCACCCAGATTAAACTAAACCCGCCCCAGCGCAGATTTATTGTCGTGAACAGTTAGAGTCTTGAGCCAAGTTTCATAGCCGTCGTTAATGACCGTTTCCAAGGTACAAACCACAAAATATGGGTGAGAATCGGAAGCGGGGTAAGCGGAGGAAGCGAGTTATAATCGACATCTTTCTATTATTTTTGTTGTATTTTATACCTATCCAGGCAAATTGGCTGACACTCCATAAATCTTGAATTGTCCGTTAAAACTGTACTTGAAAGTAAGTAGACACAATTAAACCGTCACCCCTTCTAATTCCTCATCCGTCAACTCATACAACGCCTGCAACTTCTGTAACTTCTCCTCACTCGGTTGCCAAAAGCCTCGTCCACTGGCTTCCAACATCCGGGCGACAATATTCCGAAATGCCTCAGGATTTGCCTGTCTTAACCTCTCTGCCATTTCTGCATCTAAGGCATAAGTATCTGCTGCTTGATCATACACCCAATCATCCGTAAAATCTGCCGTCCCACCCCAACCAATTAACGCCGTCATCCGTTGGGAGATTTCATAAGCACCACCTGAACCCTGACTTGCCATGGCTTCTGCCCATTTTGGATTCAGCAACTTGGTGCGATATTCTAACCGCAGTAAGTCATCTAATTGGCGCGGGGTTGTATCTTTAGAAAAGCTTTCCACAAAACTGGCGCTGACTTTTTTTCCCCGTTGTTTCTCAGCCGCTTTTTTCAATCCCCCGGTATTGGCATAGTATTCCTGAATATCGGTTAAACCGTATTCCACCGAGTCAATTTCCTGAACCACCTGGCTGGTTGTTTTTAATAGCTGAGTCAGAACTTCCGGACGCGCTTGTCCTTTATCTTGACGCCCATAACTAAACGAATTGCGGCTTTCCCAGGTTTTGCCTAATTCCTCTCCTGATTCCCAGTTTCCATCCGTTACTTGGTCATTGACTAAGGAACCAAAATCACCAGCCGGGTTAGAAAATAATCGGGCGGAATTATTCTGGATTCCTTGGTCTTGTAAAGCTAAGGCATGTTTACGGATAAAGTTTTGGTCTTCCGGTTCCTCCGCCTCCGCCGCCCGTTTAAATAAATCATCGAGTAATTCAATGATATTCACAAAACTGTCTCGGAAAATACCGGAGAGATTTGCCAATACATCAATCCGGGGATGTCCCAATTCGGCTAAGGGTTTTAACTCATAGCGGACAATGCGCCCCGTTCCTTCTTTGATGGGTTCTGCACCTACTAATTCGAGTAAAATTCCCAAGGATTCTCCTTTGGTTTTAATCGCATCTAATCCCCATAACATTACCGCCACAGTTTCCGGATAGTCTCCCTGTTCTTGGAGGTGTTGAGCGATAATTTTTTGGGCAATTTCTCGTCCTCGCTGATATGCCCCTGGTGAGGGCATCCGATAGGGGTCTAAGGCATGAATATTTCGTCCTGTGGGTAATACGCCTACACCATCTCGTAATAAGTCACCGCCCGGTGCTGGGGGAATGTATTCTCCATTTAATCCCCGTAATAGATTGGTCAGTTCATCGGTGTTTTTCTGTAATAAATGAGCAATCGTTTCTATTTCAGTCGTCAGGGGATCTGAGTTGTTAGTTTTATCGTTAACCAGAGAAGATGGAGTCGTTTGAGGATTGGCGAGTTTATCGGTTACTTCCTTGATTAAATCCGCTGCCCCATTCTCACCAAAATAAGCATTTAAGTAACTCGCCAATGCTTCGGAGTTCGGCGGTTCCCCCAAGGTATGCAATCCGGATGAAAATAGGCGTTGTTCTACGACTTGCAAGTATTCATACAACTTGACCAGATAATGATTAAATGCATCAGCACTGAATAAACGGACATTATCAGGTGTGAACGGAATCCCTAATTTCTTCGCTTCATCAAAGGGACAATCCGTATCTAAGCCACTATCTACAATTTTTTGGCAAATATCAGGTTTCAGGGCATAATTTTTTTTCGGGTCTTCTCGGTACTCAGCAATTAAATCTCGCAGTGCGACTAATTCTTTATACAATCCCGCCCGTCCATAAGGGGGTACATTATGAGAAATCAAGACACCATAGCCGCGCCGTTTGGCTAAAATGGATTCAGAGGGATTATTGGCGGCATAAATATAGAGATTGGGAATATCTCCCAGCAAAATATCTGACCAGGAATACCCCGTATTACCTAAGGGAGAACCCGGTAACCATTCTACCGTGCCATGCATACCAAAGTGAACCACAGCATGAGGGTTAAACTCATGCTGTAGCCATTGATAAAACGCGGCATATTGAGGATGAGGGGTCATATCCCGTTCAAACATTAACCGCATCGGATCACCTGCAATACCTAATGGGGGTTGTACGCCTATCCAAATATTTCCGAGTTGAATACCACCAATTTGGAACTCATCGCCGTAAGTTTTAATCCCAGTTCCGGTGAGGGATTTCCACTGCTTTTCGATGCGAGTTGTCAAGAGATAGCCGAGCCATTTTTCTAAGGTTTTAACGTTAACTGAGTTTGTCGGTGAATCCTCATGACTAATGGCTTCATCGGCTGCTTTGACGCGGCGAATCAGTTCTTCACCATCCTCCGGTAACTCGCCAACGGTATAGCCTTGCTGCTTGAGGGCGTGGAGGACTTTCAGGAGCGATCGCGGTACATTGAGTAAAGCTGCTGTTCCTGTCGCCCCATATCCGGGCGGGAAACCATAGAGAATGATGGCAATTTTCCGGTCTGCGGCGGGTGTCTGTCTCAGTTCAATCCAACGCTTCAGACGCCCAGTTAACCGTTTCACCCGTTCAGGAATCAGATAAATATCCTCTCCTACCAATCCCCCCAGAGGAACCGTGTCAATTGCCCCATCTAATTCCGGTAATGCATAGAGTACCACTGATTGCAAGCCGCCAATTCCTTGTCGCGTCCACGAGTGAATATCCTGAATCAGTAGCGGTGCGGCGACAATATAGGGAACATTTTTGGCTGTGAGGATGCGTTTTGCCACCTCAACTTGACGCCCTGCTTCCATAGAACCGGCGGGTCCTCCGACTAATGGAAAGCCAATCGTAGAGACAATCGCATCAACTTCAACAGCGTCTTTGGATAAGGATGGTGTATCAATTGTACCCTGTTTTCGTCGGGCAGTTTCATCTGCGGAGGTCAGCCAATCGCGCACCGCCACATGCCCTTCCACACCATTAATAAAAATAGGAACAGGAATTAATCCAGCGTTCTCAAACTGGCGAATTAATTGGGGAATATACGGTTGTTTAGAGACAACATGCTTGCGGTAGAGGAGAATCCCGACAATGGGAAAAGATCCCCCCCAGCCCCCAGGAGAAATCGAAGCGAAGCATCCGCTGGTTTCCCCATGCAAAAAACGCGAAGCAACATCTGGTCTCCCCCTTTTTAAGGGGGACGGAAGGGGGATCTGAAGGGGGACGGAAGAGGGATCTATAAAGGGGGTGTTAGAGGGAGATGGGGAGGAAGCATTATTGTGCTTTTGCCGATACCACTCCAGATAGTGCCGTGGTGAGGTAAAATACCCGTCATAATCGGGATGCAACAAACCCATATTTGGGGTTTCGACTGGCGGTGGAATATCTCCGACTTGTAATCCTAAGTATTTTTCAGCGAGTACCCAAAACATTGAAGCGACGTTTTCGGAACCGCCAGCATTCCAATACCCGTAGATAATCAGCCAGTTGCGTAAATCCTGAACTTTTTTCGCCGGAATATATTTCAGCAGCTTGGGACCCGTCTTCAAAAAGCTGATGTAACCCGCGAGTTTATCTTCTTCTCGTCCATTGCTAAATTTATCCAGAATAAACTTAATCGGCTTAGGCATTCCTTTGGGCTTATCGCCAATTTTAAACGCCCCGATTTGAGTCAGACTCATTAATTCTAGGGCGGATTCAAAAACAAGGCGGATGGGGATATGTTGGGTTCTCTCCCGCAGCCATAATACTTGGTCATAATCAAACAGCAGACTGGCGAAGAAGACATCCGCATCCTGGAGGGCGGCGGCGACGACATCCGGTTCTGTGGTCAAGGATTGGTCGCTAAATACCCGGATATCTAAGTCTGGACAGCGTTTAGTCGCCCAATCAGCCGCTTGGCGGTACAAGTCGGCGTTGAATGATTCAAACCCAGCGATTAAGACAATGCGTTTCATAGACCCAAGCCCTAAAACTTTCTTCATACTTCAATTTTAGTGTTGCATGGGGGTAGTTTCATGTTTTTCGACTCATAACAAGATAGGCTTATTATAAATAGGACTATAGTTGGACACGATATGAACAGAGGGTTCAGTCACCCGCAGGGTAAGTGCTAGCCGAACTTGACCACTGGTATTGCGAACCGAACGATGCATGAGTTTATCGGTAAATAACACAAATTCTCCAGGACGCAAAACCACAGGAACGGCTTGCTGTTCTAAGTCTTCTGTCAACTCAAACAAGCGATTGCCACTAAAAGGGTCTTTCATTTTCACAGAGACATCCGGAGTGAGTTGGGAATTAGGGATATACTCAAACCCATTCCTTTCATTAACCTCTGTTAGCGCAATGTAGACATTGATGGTTTTGCCTTCCCCTTGAAGCAGATTGGGATAGGAGTCTTGATGCCAAAAAGGAATCAGTTGTTGAGAGGGATAATTAACCCAAATTTCCGAACGCCACAACACTAATTTTTCACCCAAATACTCTTTCAATTTCTGTCGTAAATTTTTATCCTGGCAGATCGACCAAACCGCATCCGAATCCAGATGCCTTTCCATGTAAAATTTTTTCTTTAGGAATTGGTTTAAAAGCAGAAAAATAGATCCAAATTTGCCTGCCAATAAAAAGTGTATAAGATGATAAAAGTTTTTTTTCGGTGCTTGAGGCAACACAGTTTCAATAACAGTCTTGGTAATAGAACCAACTTCAGTGGGACTCAAGGCAAGAGAATAAGGTCCCCAAACTCCAGCGGCAGTATCATGTTTTGGGGGTGTTGTCGGATTGTATCGCTTATACCCTGTCCACAAGCAACTCTGTTCCCACAACTGGTGAGCCAGTTCAGTGTCTTTTGCCAGATCAGGAAGTTCGATTTCGTTCTGTTTGTAATCAAAAAACTTACCATTCACATCTGCAAAAGCCGAATAATTTGCCAAAGCAAGCAAACCCGAAGCACTTTTCTGCGGTGAAATACCTATGCCTAAATACTTGCTTAAGCGATGCCCTAATGTGATATTAGATTGGACAAATCCGGGATGAATCGCATTAACAGTTACGTTGGTATTCTCTAAGCGTCGTTCCAGTTCTTTAGTCAGTACCAATAAACACATTTTTGACAAGGCATACAGTTCCAGAAAATTTAATGGTGTCTTGTTTACAAAACGCTCCCATTTGATAGAATTGGGGCGTAGTGCTAAGTCAGAAGAAACCATAATAATTCGACTGGGTGCTGAATATTGAAGCGTTTCCATCAGCAAATTCGTCAGTAGAAAATGTCCGAGATAGTTAATTCCAAAAATGAGTTCAAACCCTTCTTGGGTTGTTCCTCTGGCGTTGAATACACCCGCATTATTCACTAATATATGAAGCGGCAGATGCCGTTCCTGAAAAAGTTTCGCAAATGTGCGAACCGAATCGAGGGAGGCTAAATCGAGTGGCAAAAACTCAACGTTTAGATTGCCAGTAGAGGAGCGAATGTAATTTACAGCTTTCTCAGCTTTGCTGGTACAGCGACAAGCGATAAATACATGATGACCGAATTGAGCGAGACCAACAGCACTCATCAAGCCTAAACCAGAGTTGCCACCGGTGACAATGCAGACCTTCTGATTCTTACACGGATTCATAATTTATCATTTTCTATTGATATTAGCGAAATCTTTGTATGGAGGTTGGATAAATTAAATCCTTATCTACAGTTTAGCTCAAAAATCTCCAATATATTGAGACGAAACCCCACCCTAACCCTCCCCTTATAAAGGGGAGGGAACCGGGAGAGAACAGGGAGGGAATCGGTAACTCGAAGGGCTAAAATTGTGACTAAACAAACAAAGCCCGCCGAGGCGGACTCAGAAAAAATTAGGGAATTATTCACCATTTTTTACAGAAGTTTTACATTTGAAAAGTTAAACTCCTGAACGGACTCTTTTCCATCAGTCTCCGTGCGAATAATCCGCTGGGTCAGGATAACATAGTCGCCAACCTTTTCGTAATTATCTTCAAACACACTTTTACCGCCCTTTTGTTCACCCGTTTTGGGGTCGTGGTAGACGGAATCATAACGGTGAGAAAGATAACCTTCCCCCGTGTTGTGAGAACTAAAGGTATTAATCGTAACGACAACACCGTGAATATGACGGTGGACGTGGGTTACTTCATTATCACGGACTTTATAGCGATCGCCTTCTGCTTTACCGCCCATTAAAAGTTCCACAGCACCTGTCTCATCGGTATCCCCGAAGGAGAAGGTGTTCTTTCCGTGGGTGTCTTCAAAGGAACGGCGAACCCGGTGAATCGCGGTTTCCCAGAGTTGAGAGTGAATCGCTTGCTTGGCGTCTTCGTCTTCAACATCGAAGACTTCGGCTTTCATATCCGGGTTCACCCGAACCTTACCAGTAACCACCTGATCATCCTTTTTATAGGTCACATCGGCGGTATAACCGGGGAAGTTGTGATCCCAGGTGTAGCGGTTCTCATACGCCGCCCGAAAGAAATCACGCGCTGATGTTTGAACTCCAACCATCTGCCTCTCCTATCATTTTAGTTGCTGTAAACTAGCATAGTCGGGACTATCCAGCCTGTATAGACCCCAAGTGGGTACTGTCTGCGTCAACTACGCCACTGGGGAACAGGGAAAAATAGTGAGTGGTGCAAGATGTGAGTTAAACGGCAAAGATTTTAACATCAACCCCGTTTATTGACTTACAAGTTCTAATTTATAGGTGAGATAATTTTTAACGTTTTCACCACAGGAATTATAGCTTCAGTTGTCAGGATAAATTGCTTGCTAATAAAAGGAGAAGTCATCGCGGACAGAAGACCCCCGTAATCCAGGTTAAAATTCACTTCATCTCCAACTTGTAAGTTGTGGTTCTTACCGTCGAGAATAATATGATCACTGCTAGCTCCGAGTATTTCTAGCTTTTTCTTCGATTTCAAGCTAGATACCAGAACGTCCTGCCTTCCCAAAGCAATAATCACTCTCTGGCTAATTCCTCGATCTGAGAAACTAGGAACGTTTCCAAAAGCATCTTGACAGATCTCGCCAAATGGTAGGGAGGGCTTTGTCTTGGACTCAATAACTTCGGCAACGAGTTTGAATGCCTCTGTGTGTAAACCTGGAATCGCTTTTCGGTTCACAGTTTCGCACCCTAAAAGGATGGATTCACCCAAGCGAAGATTGTTGATATTGCCGATATATTGAGCCGATTTATACCATTCATAATTAGCCGAATTACCGCCGGATATTATTTCCAAATCAATCTGAAATTCTTTTTTGATGCCATTAACCAGTTCAGACAATTTATGCATATTTTTATTGTCTGGCTTGACTCCACCATAACAAGCCAAATTGCAGCCAATACCAACAATTTTTATATGGGATAGAGAAAGAATTTTTCTGATAAATTGAGAAAGATCACCAGGAAGTACCCCTTCCCGCAGATCTCCCAACTCTACCATCACAATTATTTGATGATTTCTATTATGTAGTTTTGCATAATAGGAAAGTTGCTTAATCGTCTCGATTTCAGTGTTTAGACTAATGTCTACACTTGTAACCACAGCTTCAGCCTGACTGAAAGGAGTGCGTAGAAGCACAAACTGAGTGGATATCCCAGCATTTTTCATTTTTTGAATGTTTTCAATGCGAGAGTCAGCAATAAATCTGACTCCACCTTGAATCATTGCTTCGACAATAGAAGGTTCTCCTAGCACTGCTTTGGAAACTCCCATCAATGAAATCCCTCTGTGCCCATAAAGTTCACATAGCATTCGGGCATTGTCCCGTATTTGAGATAGGGAAATTTCTATCCTTGGCATAAACAATTTCATTGATTATTTTCAGACGATTACGTCTACCTCATTCCCAATACAGGCATTTTTTCTAAAGTCTTCCGCTTGATAATTTGATTCAAGTTTGGAAAATGATCACCTAAAGCTTGAATGATTTTTTGGCATCCATGATTCAAGACATCCATTGTCGGCAATTGAAACTGCCTCTCATAATCCTCTATGATTGTCAAAATCTCTTCATCTGCTAGGTTTTCATGGCTTAATGCAATCGCCATAACTTTAGCTTGAGAAATCGCTTCAATCAGTTTAATTTCGCTTTCAACAGTTGGCATTGACACATGAGGAAAATCGCACCGAAATTTCCTAGCTGGTGGATGTTGAAGGATAATACCATCGGGCATACTTCCTTTCAAGATGCCGAGAGAACCCATAAAAGCGGGATGACTAACGGCACTCTGTCCCTCAACTAAAATGATGTCGGGACGTTCGTTGTCAAAGGCTTGAATAATAGAGTTTTCTATTTCACCAATCACAAATTGGGAAATCAGAGCATCAATCGATATGCCATACATTGCTCCCTGCATCAAAGCAGTTTGACCCGTCGCTACCAATACTGACTTTATGCCGAGAGTGTTGAGGGACTTGTTGAGTTCTATTGCGGTTGTCATTTTGCCGCAAGCACAATCTGTACCTAATATGGCGATTACAGGAACATTAATTTTAGAGAGTTGACCCGTAAAGACGTGCAAATCTTGTAATTGTGGAGGTTTTCTGATATCTTTAATTTGGATATTATGTTGGGCAGCCATCTGGGTAAACTCTTGATCTTCAGAGAAAAACTGATGAAGACCGTTAATGATATCCATTCCTTTTTCCATGGCTTCTAAGATAAGAAGCCGTTCTGCCTGGGATATAAAGGCATCTAAAGGAGCTTTGCCATAAATGTAACAGTTGGGAACCTCTGAAAGGTTAATTAATGCTTCATTTAAATTAGCAAAAATGGGTATACCATTCTTTTCTTGCCCTAATTCTTCCCCGGCGTCTTTACCCGCTCGTGAACTATCAATCACCCCAACAATTGTATACCGTTCAGAGTGTCGAACCAACCCAGCGGCAGTTTTTCCGTCGGCTAAACTAAATTGATTTTCGCAGTAAATTAAAGCCGTTTCTTTTTGGATTGTCATTTCAATTAGTTTCTTTTATTTTTTTTACTCATCAGGATACTTTTTGGTAATTGCCAAGTATCTCGACAATTTATAATTTTATCTACCTACTTGAAATCCGTTCCTGGTAAGCTTCCTGTTAAATCGTCGTCGTTAAATCGTCGTCGTTAAATCGTCCCGGTTAAATCCTATTGGAGAAACTTCTGTTTAAGCTAGCCATTTCAACCACAGCCTCTCGGTGAAACTGAATCACACAAGAGGCTGATTCCCGATAATGGACACGGGTACAGGTCGATACTTTTAGTGTGATCGTGTTAGGGGTCGAATCGAGTAACCGTTGCACCGTACAGGGTTGCCTCTTATTCTTGCAGTAGGCAATGATGCGATCGCCAACTTTAATATCGAGTGCTTGAATGTTCATAATACTCCTCCTTTGGGTCAATGAATTGGCTGTGTCAGTCGTATCCAGCACGAAAAACGGTTTATCGGTACGACTCAACCGAGGGACCATTAATTGTCTTGGAGGTGTCGTGATTGGCTACGGCTTTTATCGCTCAAAGCCCGTCAGATCATCAAGAGTAGATTTCTCACTCCTAGCTACTCTACTGGTGTAGTACCTCTTCAGAGTAGCATATAAAAATGATAAATTATATCAAAATGAAAAATTTATCGTCAAGATAATGTCGCTATACTGTAATTACTGTTCACCCCGATCAAAAAATGAACTCTCCTAAGCGTTCAGGTTAAACCATGCTGACTTATTTAACAATTCGTTCAAAATGATAGATTAGGACCGTGCCAAGTACGATGAACCGTTCTCTCCACAGTTTTTTCCAAGCGATCGCAAATGCTCGTGATGAGCAGGAACTTCGCCTGCAAATCATGGACGAATTAGGGGAGCATTTTCAGGCGCAGTACTGGGGGCTGTGTCTGCTCAACGAAGACTCTCAGGCGGCTGAGGTGCAGATGCAAGGGGGAGACGATACGGAGGGGTTTGTCGCTGATTACAATAAGCTGGCGCGAAAGGTCGATCCGGTGTTACGCTATGTCATCGAACACCACGCTCCCGCCCATGAACAACTGGTTTTCTCTCCAGAGGTTTGGAAACAATCTGAACTGTACCAGAATTGTTATGCTCGCTACGATCACGAACATGTGATGATGGGTCCGATTGTCAGTGGGGGGCGTTTGATGGGTGGGGTATATTTTGCCCGTGCTTCTGATGCGCCTGCATTTGATTATAAAGACTTGGCTGATTTAACCGGATTATGCTTGCATTTATCATCACGTCTGGCTACCTTGCGATCGCAAGCCAAAAAATCCCAGTCTCTCGTCGCCAATCGCCTCACCCCACGGGAACGGGAAATTGCTGATTTAGTTGCCAAGGGGTTGACAAATGCGGAAATTGGTGCTGAACTTTGGATTACCCAAAATTCAGTAAAACAGGCGCTGAAACGGATGTTCCGCAAGTTGAATGTATCGGCGCGTGCGGAGTTAGTAGCGCGATTGCAAGATACTGTTTAGAGACGTTGCATGTAACGTTTCTACAATCGGGTAAGAAAAGGGTTCAATAATGTCATACAACCCTAGATATTGCCAGAAAGAAATCAGTTGACAGGAAAATCCAAATGTAGGGGCGGGTTTAGGAACTCAATGAACGGGTCAATCCATACATTTCAGACAAAACCCGCCCTTCAACGGTATTGAACCTAACCGATAACCTCAATTCAAAATCCACCCCTTACGGTTAAGAAGAGGGCGGGTTTTGTTGTTTTATTTGGGGTATGTCTACCGATTTAAGCTCTCAACCCCCCTACATTATCAGGGTGCGATCGCGGGTGGTGGAGAATGGGCGGGTTTTGTTGTTTTATTTGGGGTATGTCCACTGTTTTAATCCCTAAAGGAAGCCGCTACATATCAGGGTGCGATCGCGGGTGGTGAAGAATGGGCGGGTTTTGTTGTTTTATTTGGGGTATGTCCACTGATTTAATCCCTAAAGAAAGCCCCTACATATCATGGTGCGATCGCGGCGGTTGTCAAGGGCGTTAAACAGATGGTTAATTTAACCGAAAAAATCATTTTATTGTAATTTTTTTACCCTTATTCTTAAAATATTAGCGGAGTATGGGCTATAAAAAATCCGATTGCCAAATGTGAACAGCACGTTGGGCAAAATGCCTCTGGCGTGCAGCAATTGTATCCGGGTTCCACTCTTCAGCCGTAATTCGTTGAGTGAGCTGATAAACACTATTCTGATATTTTTCTTGCTTACTCTGATAGTTTTTCTGCCCAATATCCCGATTAAACGAGGGTTCTAATAGCGTCAGATTTCCCAGACGATAAACCATTTCCTCTAATTGCCGCTCAGTGAAATATTGCCGCCATTCATCGGTTGGTACTTCCGGGAGAATATGTTCGATAGAAAAACTATTTTCCTCCACCTGTATCCCTGACGCATCTGTCTCTAACTGACTGAGGATATAACGAACGAGTTTGCGCTTTTGCCCTTTTGTCGAGATTGAGAGGAGAGAAAAATCTTGTTGAAATTTTTCGTCAGTGACATAAACCGGACGAAGAGTATCAAATACTTGTCGTGGCGTTGTGATGGTTCCCTCTGCAATATTAGTGGCAACAGTATTGTAAACTGATTCTAATTCATTCGGATTTAAACGGCTAACAATACTATAGCGGAATGAGATGACAACGATGAGCTTGAGTAAGCGCGTGAAATTGTCCGGAGAAAACTGCTGATAGGCAGCAAATAGAGTCGGATAAGCCTGTTTAACTCGAAACAAATTCAACTCACGGATGTAAGGTTGGTTCTCCGGAGTATCCCGCCAGAATTCATCATTGGGATTGCTGAGAGCGACATATAAACTGCTAAAGTTCTCAAGCTGATCCAATAAATCAAACGCTTGGGTTGCATCATTAACCGATGCTCGAACCAGCTTGAATAAGCGTTCACGCCGCACTCGAGTATGGTTTAAACTCAAATAGTAACGCAGAAATTCTGGGAATTTCTCCATCTGAACCGTATTGATAATGCGTCGCCATTGGCGCTGTGCTTCTTGTAAGTCGTCGGGTCCTCGAAAGAGCGAAAAGAGGTAATTTTTCAACAAGTCAGTAGAGGTTAGCTCGATTCCTCTGGCATTTAATGTCTCAAAAACGGTATAAGCATTCAGTTCATCTTCAACGCTGATTTGAATGAACAGCAGTCCTTGAGCCACTGTATCGGTAATAAACATTGCTAATTTTTCGCCATCTTGAGTTACCTCTGGCAGTTTTTCTAATTGAGTGAAAAAGTATTCAAAAGCTTGCCATAGAAGTTGATTGGATTTCGAGAGAGAACGAATATTTAGAGGTTTTCTCAGATTAACTAAATTACTTTGATAAAAATCATTATTATTTTCATTCAAAATCAGTTTACTTGAATATCGCAGAGAACGAGGGTCGCGATCACCAAGATAAGTCCGCTTGAGAATTTCTTGTCGTTCTTGGTTGGCTTGAGGCTCAATACCGTTCTCGACAAGCTGTTGGAGCATTTTAATAACAGCAACGGCAATAATACTAAGTGTGGCTAGGCGTTGCTGACCGTCAATAATGGTAAACGATTGATCAGTCGTCCCAGAACGTTGCAGGACAATGGCTCCCATATAATGACTGACACTAACATTATTATGCAGCATTAAAATATCCTGCCAAAGGTCTTCCCAATTCTCCTCTGTCCAGGAATAATCCCGTTGAAACGGCGGGACTCGATAGATTTTTCCGTTGCTAATTAAATCGCCGAAGCTAGTTGTGCGAGTATCTAGAAGGTTAATCCGAACCATAAACAAAGAAAATAGCGATCGCGGGTGGTGGAGAATGGGCGGGTTTTGTTGTTTTATTGGGGATATGTCCACTGATTTAATCCCTAAAGGAAGCCCCTACACTATCATGGTGCGATCGCGGGTGGTAGGAAATGGGCAGGTTTGGTTATCAATGGAGTCAACTCGATTCGGTATCACTGGCTTGGAGGAGATGAGGTATCCTGAACAGTTTGCTAAACTAAGGTTAACAAATAAACAGCAACCGATGGTTACAGGTGTAGGAATTACAGACACGATAAAAAGCTTAAACGATCTGCGGGTGCGCTGTAATTTGCGTCAGGCGGATGATGATCGCTTTTTCAGTGAGTGGTTTAACAATTTACCCGAACTCGATGAACGAGAACAGGCGGGTGTTACTCGGATTAAGCAACGCTATGATTATCATCGTAGCGATGGTTTGTTATTGGAAGGTACGATTAATCTGCTGGTGGTTTCGCCACTATTGGAACTTGCAGGGTTTCTTGATCCCCCTTTCCGCATTCGTTCGCCTTATGGGGTTGGATTAGAACTTGATGATCCTGAAGAAACGATTCGCGGTTTTATTGATACGCTAGTTGTACAAGAACAACTTTGGATTTGGGTGATTGAGTCGAAGCGAACCAGTATTCCGGTTCCGGCGGCTTTACCGCAGTTATTGGCTTATATGTTAGCGAGTCCGCCGAGGGATCACCCAGCGTTTGGTATGGCGACAAATGGGGATGAGTTTGTGTTTTTAAAGCTTAGTCAAGGAGATAGTCCAGAGTATGATGTATCGCGGACTTTTTCGCTGTTTCCCAGGCGACATGAGTTAGGTGAGGTTCTACGGATTTTGAAGCGGTTGGGACAAGCGGTAGTAGTGGCGTAGCAAACCTAAATTGGTGGATTAGAATTGTAGGGGCGCACAGACGTGCGCCCTTTTCCCGCACAGACGTGCGCCCAATTTCACGGTCAAATCTTTTCCACAATTTTAGCTGTGTCAGTCCAGTAGAGTGATAGATTAATGATAATAACCTGGAACAATAAGTGAGGAAACTGATGAGCGAGGAGTTAATTACCAATATTTACAACGCCTTCGATCCATTTCAACCGTTAGAACCTGATGATCCAGTTTATGTGGACTGTCATCAAGTACGGGGAGATGAGAATATCTTTCGCGAGTTAGGTAAAAAAATTATCCGCTCGAAACAACCCACTTGTCAACTATACACGGGACATCGAGGAGTCGGTAAGTCAACAGAACTCAAACGACTCAAAAAACATCTAGAAGAAAAAGGTTTTTTTGTCGTTTACTTTGCGGCGGATCAGGAAGATATTGACTCGGAAGATGCCCAATATATTGATATTCTTCTCGCTTGTACCCGGCATATTTTAGAGGAACTCAAAAATCTGGCAAGTCCCAAACCCTTGCAAGAGTGGTTAAAAGGGCGATGGGAATCTCTGAAGGATTTAGCCTTGACGGAAGTATCTCTGGAGAATGTGAGTTTAGAGACAACAATCTCTCAATTCGCTAAACTAACAGCAACATTAAAAGCCGTTCCCAGTACACGAGAAACCATCCGCAAGCAAGTTGATATCCATTCAATTTCTCTAATTGATGCCCTAAATGAATTTATCACGGAAGCGAAGACCAAGCTAAAAGACTCGAAACTGGCTGTAATTGCCGACAATCTTGACCGAATTGTACCCGTAACTCGCGCTGATGGACGCAGCAATCATGATGAGATATTTTTAGACCGATGCGGACAACTCAGGGCTTTGCAGTGTCATGTTATCTATACTGTACCCATTTCATTAGTGTACTCGAATCGAGCCACACAAGTGCGCGATAACTACGGAGACTGCCAAGTTTTACCGATGATTATGGTGCGAAATACCGATGACTCAGTTTATGAACCTGGATTGAAAACACTCAAAGAATTGATAGGTAAGCGAGTGGGTCAATTTGCCCCTGATGCTTCCCTAGATACCGAAATTTTTGATAAATCTGAAACTATTGATCGATTGTGTTTGGCGAGTGGCGGTCATGTGCGGGAAGTGATGCAGTTGATGCAAACAGCACTCGACTGGACAGATGATTTACCCATTACTAACAATGCCGTGCAACGAGCGATTACTAAAGCCCGTAATAACTATCGTAATGCAGTAGATGCAGAGGACTGGCAGAAATTAGCCGAAGTTTCGGTTTCAAAAAGTATTCCTAACGATCTTGATTATCGCAATTTATTATTTAACCGTTGTTTGTTAGAGTATCGCCATGTGGATGAAAGGGGAGAAATCAAGCGCTGGCATGATGCCCACCCATTGATTAAAGAAATTGATGAATTTCGAGAAGCGCTTGATACAATGAAGAAAGGAGGATCAGCATAATTCCGATGAAACCAATCCCAGCCAATTTTATTGATGATTTTCCTATCGATTTAGGGGAAGAGTATCAACCGCTACGGCGTGCCTTAAAGCGGCGCAGAGGATTTGGCTTGTTGTTTGTCCGTTGTTCTCCCGCTCAAGGGGAACGGTTGATTGCCAGAGTCCGAAAGGATATTCCCCAGAAAACAGTTGATGTTTTATATTTAGACGAACCTATTGATAATCTCTACGAAATTATTGACAAGCTACCGAACAAAGAAAAGCTGGATATTTTGTTTATCAAGGGACTTGAAAAATCCTTGGTGGATTATATAAAACCTGGGATTGGTGGAGAAGGTGACTATTATAAGGAAGACACTGTACCTCGCATTTTAGGTCATTTGAACCTTCAGCGAGAACGATTCCGCGATGATTTCCCGATTTGCTTTGTCTTTCTGCTGCCGTTATACGCTCTTAAATATTTTATCCGTCGCGCTCCAGATTTTTTTGATTGGCGTTCTGGAGTGTGGGATTTCCCGACAAGTTCAGACTTGGTTGAGCAAGAAGCAAGCCGCATTCTTTCTCATATAAACTCTGAATATTTTTTCCTGATGGCTGCCCCAGAACGAAAAGAAAAAATATTTGAAATTCAAGAAATACTTAAAGGAAGTCATAATAAATTTAACACAAAAGTGGCTTTGGTGACTGCACTTAATCTTTATTTGGGTATTAATGAATCGGCAAAAACGTTAAGTTTATACAAAACAATACTACAAGAAACCCTTGGCAGTATTTCCCAAAAACTTGCTTTAAAATCTAGTGTAATAGTATTACATGGGTTGATATTTTTGATGGTTAAGGATTTTCAGGAGGCATTAGCTAGCTTCGACCAATCATTAGAACTCGAACCTAAAAATTCCCACATCTGGTCGATGCGGGGGATAACGTTATTTTATTTGGCAAGGTACGAAGCTGCTCTAGCCAGCTATGACAAAGCCCTTAGACTTCAACCTGATGAGCATTATGTCTGGCTCTGCCGGGGAGTTGCACTATCTAATTTGGAAAGATATGAGGAAGCGCTCGCTAGCTACGACAAAGCCGTAGAAATCCAACCTTACAATTATTATGCCTGGAATAAGCGAGGTGATGCGCTATTTTTCTTGGAAAGACATGAAGAAGCGCTCGCTAGCTATGAAAAAGCAATAGAAATTCAACCTGACAATCATCATGTCTGGTATCAGCGAGGTATTGCGCTATTTCATTTGGAAAGACATGAAGAAGCGCTCGCTAGCTATGAAAAAGCAATAGAAATTCAACCTGACAATCATCATGTCTGGTATCAGCGAGGTATTGCGCTATTTCATTTGGAAAGATATGAGGAAGCGCTCGCCAGCTTCGACAAAGCCCTAGAAATTCAACCTGACAATTATTATGCCTGGTTTTTCCGGGGTATGGTGCTAGGTTTCTTGAAAAGATATGAGAAAGCGCTCACTAGCTTCGACAAAGCTCTAGATATCAAACCTGATGACCACGATGTCTGGTATTATCGAGGTATTGCGCTATCTAATTTAGGAAAATCTGAGGAGGCGCTCGCTAGCTTCGACAAAGCTCTAGAAATTCAACCTGATAATCATCAGACCTGGTGCGTCCGGGGTATTGCGCTATCTAATTTGAAAAGATATGAGGAAGCGATCACCAGCTACGAAAAAGCTCTAGAAATCCAACCTGATAAGCACGATGCCTGGTATCGTCGAGGTAATGCGCTATATAACTTGAAAAGATATGAGGAAGCGCTCGCCAGCTTCGACAAAACTCTAGACATCAAACCTGATCATGACGATGCTTGGGATCGTCGAGGTAATGCGCTATTTGATTGGGAAAGATATGAGGAAGCGATCGCTAGCTACAACAAAGCCCTAGAAATTCAACCTGATAATCATCAGACCTGGTGCGTCCGGGGTATTGCGCTATCTTTCTTGAAAAGATATGAGGAAGCGCTCACCAGTTATGAAAAAGCCCTACAATTGAAACCCGACTACCACTATGCCTGGTACTTTAAAGCTTGCTGTTATGCTTTACAAGGTAATGTTGACTTGGCAATCGAGAACTTGCAGCAAGCTATCAATCTAAATCCTGACGAATGCCGAGAAAAGGCTAAAGCCAACTCAAATTTTGACAGCATTCGGGAAGATCAGCGGTTTCAAGGGTTGATAGAAGGCTAGAGGAATTAAACTCGCGTATCTGTTAGACGGTGACTAATGACTTATCTTCTTCCCACAATAGCAATGAATCGAGTTTTCCTGATTCTGAAAATGTTCGCGCCGCTAGCAAACAACGCAGCAAATCAACAGACATCTTGGCGGAATAAAGCCCTTCTTGTCCGCCAATAACGAGTTTTTCGGTTGCTTCAGGTTTGGATAAATCAACTAAATTATAAAAATCCAGATTATCGAAGGTGACTGAAACAACATATTTTCCAGCAGAACCACCGCCAATCGTCATGTAAGTCTCATCATCGGCGGCTAAGGTAACTAAGGTTTGATTTTTTCCATTTAACTGGCGGATAGCTGCTTCTATCTGACTCCAATTCGGCTTTTCGATGAAGTCACCTTGATTTTCGTTGCCAACCCATTTTTCGATTGATAGGTTTGATACAAACATCATTGCCTCCTTCTATTTGGTGGTTTGACTATTATTTTCTTGTTTCCACTTGGAGTTATGATTTCCAATTCTTCTATGCCTAACTGCCAAGCCATAGAATTCACACCTCCTCTTAAACCGCAAGCCGCACAAAGATCTCGAACAACAATTAAACGAGCTTTACCCCCTCTAATGCCTGCATCTGCGGCTTGTTGGAAGGCATCAGCCTCAGCGTGGGTTTTAGTGATTGGATTAACCCTAAAAGTTATCGGTCGAGGATTGGGATTATCACCAGAATTGATACCGAAGAAATTTTCACCCCTGATTTCTAATTTGGCTATAGTTGAGTAATCTTCTGCGCTGCCCGCAGGAGGTAAACCCAGGCGCTGTCTGTATTCGGCTAATTCGTCAAAAACACTGTTCGTCGTTTTCCTGCCTTTAGATAAGTTTGCCTATTTTCCCTAATTTGGATTTACTTGTTATTTTAAGTGGTTTTGAGTTAAGTACAGGGCGACCCGATCAAATTGAGTGGACACTGTTGTTGATTGGTGCAAGCGGGTCGCCCCTACAATGTACTATATTCTGGAGCGATCGCGCTCTATCTTTACTCAGGTTTACGACCGATAATGGTACGATGTCGCGGGTCACTCGCCACGGTGACACGATGTTCAAATCCCACCGTCTGCATCAATCCTTCTACATCCAAGGTGTAATAATCATCTGACCATGGTTCAGTGCTTTTCATCAGGGTAAACAGTACAGGTGGCAAATTTTGGATGACGGGAGATTTGGGGTTATTATCCACCATTGCAACATAACCTCCCGGACGCAAAAGTCTGAGTATTTCCTGGAAAATTGCCTGAGTTGCTTGGCGTGGGAGTTCATGAATCACGAATTGCAGTGTCACTAAGTCAAAGGAAGCATCAGATAATCCCGTTTTCTCAGCTTTGGCGTGAATCCACTCAATTTCACCCTTGATATCCCGGAGTTGAGCCACCGCTAGCATATAGGGAGATAAATCTAATCCCACGGTTCGCACGGGGATATCTTGACAGCTTTGGTAATAGTTATGTAGCGCCTGGGTTGAGATACCTACAGAACAACCCATGTCGAGAATATCCTGGATAGGCTTGGTACAATATTCAGCTAAAACATTGTGAAAACTCCCCCGCAACCGTGCTTGAGCCTCTTGCCAAGTCAACGGCTCATCACGCCATACCCTTAACCCCATTGAGTATGTAGCGGATTCGGCTTCAAATGCAGCCGACCAACATAAGTTACCTTGATCGTAGGCGTGGAAGGGAACCTGGTAGTAGTCGGGATAGGTGATGCTGGGATTAGTAATCTGTTCCAGACGTGCTTGTACTCCTGACGCTTCCAATTCTTGGTATGTCTTACGCCAAGGAATGCCATTTTTCTCCGCCGTCTTGATCAAGACTTGCCGAGCTTGGTGTTTCATGACATTATAAATGGGCTTGGTCTGAATCAGACTGTTGACCAACTGGGAAAGAAGGTCATTACCCGCCCAATCCGGTTTGATTTTGTCACTGATCAAAGTACATCCCTCACAATCGCAATCTTTTTATTTTAATGCTTTAAAACCAAGCGATAGCGCGGTTTACCATGGCGCAGTTTTTCCATCGCTTCATTCACTTGTTCAAAGCTGAAGGTTTCGGTAATCGGTTCAACACCCTGTCGTGCGGCGAAATCCAGCATCCGCGTAATGGTGACTGGACTCCCCAGGGGACTGGCTGAAATTGACTTTTGACCAAGAATCAGAGGGAAAATTGGAGTAGATAGGGGATTAGGAATGACTCCAACGAAGTGTAACCGACCTTTGGGACGTAATGCAGCAATGTAGGCGTTCCAATCGAGGTCAGCATTCGCCGTGCAAAGAATAAAATCAAAGGAATTCTGCACGGATTCTAAGGCGTTGACATCACCCGAATTGATAAAATGAGTGGCGCCCAATTCCCGTGCTTCTGCTTCTTTATCAGGACTACTGGAAAACGCCGTGATCTCACACCCCCAAGCCTGGAGGAAACGCAGGGCGATATGACCTAATCCGCCAATACCAATCACGCCAACGCGATCGCTCGATTTAATGTCAAACTGAACAATCGGGTTAAATACAGTAATTCCGCCGCAGAACAGGGGACCAGCGGTAGCGGGATTGATCCCATCGGGTAGGGGAACCACCCAACTGTGATCCGCACGAACCTTATCCGCGAATCCACCATGACGACTGACAATAGTTCCTTCTGCATTCGCGCAAAGGTTCTGATTCCCTGACATACACCATTCGCACGTCATGCAGGAACTCGAAAACCACCCTAATCCAACTCGTTGTCCTAGGTTGAGGGTGGTGACTTTATCGCCCAATGCAGCAATTGTACCTACAACTTCATGACCTGGAACAAAGGGATATTCAGTCATTTCCCACTCATTGTCCAGCATACTCAGGTCACTGTGACAAATCCCACAATACTCGACATTAATCTCGACTTCTTCATCACCGAGAGTACCGGGATCATACTCGAAGGGTTGGAGTTGTCCTCCGGGTTCATGAGCGGCGTAAGCTTTGATCATGGTGAAATCTGTAATAGTTGCTGTTGATCATGTTAAAGGATTCAACCCCCTTCTATCAGAAAAATGGTATACCCTTAGTTACGGTTGATGGCAACAAACCCAACTATACTAAGTTATATTAAAGATTCCTCAAACTCTGACAAATGACCAATGACAAATGACGAATGACCAATGGAACAGGACGTTTTCCGCGAACTTGCGAACACGCTGCGATCGGCAATTGGTCTACTGGATGGGGAACAGAACACCCAACTCCGCCAAGACGCGATCGCACTCTGCGATTATTTGGAGAATCCGATTTTCCGCATTGCTGTTTTTGGGCCGTTTAATTATGGGAAATCGACTCTACTCAATGCTTTACTAGGGAAACGTACCCTACCGATCGATTTAATCCCCACCACAGGCGCGGCGATTCATATCTGTTACGGGAATGAATTACGCACGCGCATTACACTCAGCAATGGTCAACAAATTAGTGAAAATGGTACAGATGTCCTGAAACAGTTTGCCATATTAGATGACCAACGGCGGATGCGGGAGGATGTGACCAATGTTGAGGTTTTTTGTCCCCATCCATTCCTGAAAACAGGAGTAGAATTACTGGATTTACCGGGAACGGATGATCGGGAAGCCCAGGAAACCTTAGTTCGCGACCAACTGCTCACGGCGGATTTAATTGTTCAGGTGCTGGATGGTCGTAAATTGATGACGTTAGGGGAGCGAGAACACCTGAGAGATTGGTTATTGGATCGGGGAATTACTACAGTGGTTTTTGTGGTGAATTTCCTGAATTTATTGGAACCCGAGGAGCAGAAGCAAGTCTATAATCGTTTGCTGTTTGTAGCAGAAAGTTTCCGATCGCAACTTCCTAATAATATCAGTAATATCTATCGCGTCGATGCTCTCCCCGCCTTACGCTATCGACTCAAAGGCGATACCGCCGCCGCCCAAACTACGGGGTTAGATATGCTGGAATCGGCGCTGCAAAGCATTGTCGCCACGCGCCATGAGAGCCTCGCCTTTCGCTTTCCCCGTGTGGAAGCGATCGCGTCTCAAATCCAACAGGCTGCAACAGTGAAAATGCAAGCCGTTTCTGCTGAAATTGCGGTGGCTCAGCAAAAGCATCAAACCAAATTAGAGATTAAACAAAAAGCCCAAAATCTGATCCAAAAAGGATTCGCCGCCAGTGTGTCGGATTTCCAAGGATGGCTGTATTTACCGAAACTTTTAGAACGCTATCAATCGGAACTGGTTTCGGCGCTACAACAGGGTACATTTAATCGGTGGGAACAAGGCGGTTTTAAAGAGGCAATTCAGAACCATCAACAGGGAATTGTTAAATGGGTACATCAAGCCAGTGAATTTTTTGATCGCCAACCCCCCACGGATCTGACGATTCCCTTTCCCAAACCCCCAGAAGTTAAGCTTCCGGAACCCCCACCCCAAGCGAAAGGAACTAAAGGCGTTACTCCAGTTGCGATCACGACGGGATTGGGTTGGGTATTTGGGGGACCCGTTGGTGCGGCGGTGGCGGGTGGGGCGACGTATTTGTTGAATAAAAATTCCGGCGATTCTGCACAACCAAAATCCTCGATGTCTTATGTAGACCAAGTTACTCAAGCTTACACCGATGCGGCGACAGACTACCTCACTCGCTTTAGCCGCGAGGCGGTTTCCGCCCTGGAAGCCTATGAGAAATTGGCGGAAACGGTGATTAATATTAATCTGACGAATGAACCGTTAAAACTGACAATTCAGCACCATCAGTTACAGTTATTACGAAATGTTTTAGATAATTTGGAGCAAGAATTGGAGCGGGTGAAAGGGAACAGGCAATAGGCAATAGGCAATGGGCAATAGGCAATGGGCAATAGGCAATGGGCAATAGGCAATGGGCAATAGGCAATAGGCAATAGGCAATGGGCAATAGTAGAGACGTAGCATGCTACGTCTCTACATCTCCCCCATCTCCTCCAGCTTCCCCATCTCCCTGCACCTCCACCCAAACAAGGACAACCCAAAAACTGACACATTTACCTACACCTAAAGTCACCCTAAACCCACAATGAAAACAGCTTGACCGTCCAAAAGAGTTCCATTATCGGGCAAATTGGGGCAATCTTTGGAATTCTTTACATTTAAAGGTGCTGTGGTACTATCTGGATGGTTTAAGGCGGCTCAACATAAGTAAAGTGACTTAGTTCCCGTGGTGGAGGAGCATATAAGAGTGCAAGATAGCATGTATCAAAGACATCTGGATACTCATGTCCAACGTAGCCTGCCGCAGCCAATCCGAATTGGCGTGATTGGCGTTGGTAACATGGGACAGCATCATGCCCGCGTTTTGAGTCTTTTGAAAGACGTGGAAATGGTAGGCGTGGCAGACATTAATGTAGAACGGGGTTTGGACACGGCGAGTAAATACCGTGTCCGCTTCTTTGAGGATTATCGCGATTTACTCCCTTATGTGGATGCGGTTTGTATTGCCGTACCCACCCGACTACATTATGAAGTAGGAATGACCTGTTTGCGATCAGGGGTTCATGCCTTAATCGAAAAACCCATTGCCGCCAGTATCGCTGAGGCAGAATCCCTTGTCAACGCTGCTGCTGAGTATCAATGTATTCTGCAAGTGGGTCACATTGAACGGTTTAATCCCGCCTTTCAAGAACTCAGCAAAGTCCTGAAGACGGAGAAATTGCTGGCACTAGAGGCGCATCGCATGAGTCCCTATTCCCACAGAGCCAATGATGTTTCTGTGGTTCTGGATTTAATGATCCACGATATTGATCTGCTGATGGAATTAGCCGATGCGCCTGTCATCCAATTGACGGCGAGTGGTAGCCATGCCTCGGAGTCGGGGTATTTAGATTATGTCACCGCTAATTTAGTCTTTGCTAATGGCATTGTGGCAACGCTGACCTCAAGTAAAGTGACCCATCGTAAAATCCGTCGCATTGCCGCCCATTGTAAAAATTCCCTCACAGAAGCCGATTTTCTCAATAACGAAATTCTGATTCATCGGCAAACAACGGCGAATTGCCAGACGGACTATGGTCAGGTTCTCTATCGCCAGGATGGGTTAATTGAAAAGGTTTACACCAGTAATATCGAACCGCTTTACGCCGAGTTAGAACATTTTGTCAACTGTGTGCGGGGTGGCAATCAACCCTCGGTTGGTGGCGAACAGGCGCTGAAAGCCTTGCGTTTAGCGAGTTTAGTCGAGCAGATGGCTTTGGATGGTCAAGTTTGGCATCAGGTAGACCGAGACTCTCATGACCTCAAGTCTCCGATGATTGCTGTGTCTTAATCGGAATGGTAGTGAATTAAGGCTGGTGGGTTTCGACTTCGCTCAACCCACGATGGCGGACTGACACAGCTAAAATTGTGGAATAGATTTGACGTTTAAACTGGGCGCAAGCCTTGCGCCCCTGCAATTCTAATCTACCATTTTAGGTGTGCCACGCCACTACGGTATACCAAGGGTTGCGGCGATTTCCCATGGTTATTTTAGTGCCATTTGTCTGAATCAGGCATTGTTATTTGTCTGTGGTTGGGACTAATGACAAATGATGCTGAAGCGATCGCGCAATCACTTCACTGACTTGCTGATTACCCTGGGGACTTAGGTGGATGTGATCCCGATACCAGGTTTCTGGGGTTGGCGCGTTGTTGAACAGGGGTAAGCCGTCGATATAGGGAATTTGCTCGGTCTGGGCTAACGCTTTCAGGCGATTTCGGGCTTTGAGTTCATAGTCACGGGGTCCGGGTTCGCCAATTTCCCGTAATAGGGGGGTCATGACCAGCAGAAACTCCGCCCCTGCCTGCTGAGAGAGCTTGTATACTTGCTCAATGGCATTTAAGTTAAATCCGACGCGATCGCCTTTTTCCGCCCGGACAGCCGCCATTTCGGGGGGAGAGTCGTAAGGCAAAAAACGGTTGATTGCCTCAATCAGGGCTAACAGGGGTCGATGGCTGGGGTAATTGCGATCGCGTCCCACGGGGATGGTGGTGGGGGCGGTGGCGAAGAGGTCATCGGTATTAATCACTAAGACGACAGCTTGGGCGTTGAACGTGCCAAACTTTTGTAGATATGCCAATTCATTCCGAGGTCCCCAGGAATTGGCGGAGGCGTTGAGAACTTCGATTTGTTTAAATGCGGGTTGAGAGGTTAACGGCGTCAATTGAGTGGTTAGCAGGGCGGACAGGGTTTCGTCTTGGTCAGTCCACCAGCCCCCATTCACGATAGAATCACCGAGTAGTAAAATCCGCAGGGTAGAGGGCGATCGTTCTGGTGTAATCCCATCACTCCGCATGGAATAGGCGTTAATGGCAATCCGATTACCCATGCGAGTCGTCTTTTGGTTGGGGGCTAATAAATAGCCAATTTGCTCATCGGCAATATAAATCGGCGGTTTCCCCAAGCCAAAGAGTAAACGCAAGCCGATTTCTACTATCACCACCAATCCCAGCAACACTCCGAGAATGATTAACAACGCTTTCACCCAATCCTCTCCTTCATTTGATCGACAATGACCACTATTCACCCTAATGTAACTTGCGGGTGATTTGATATCCTCCCTGGCGTGTCGCTTGCTTCCCACGGTTATAAGGGTTTGGGAACCAAACCCCTACGGTTATGGTGTCCACGGACTGATCCACGGAATTTTGTGATCAAAACCGTCAAGGCAGGATATATTCAAGTTGGGAAATTCCTTCAATCAGTATAGGAGTGTGTAACAGGCTATGTCAGACCTAAATCGTGGCATCATGAAGTTTAAGGGAGCCGATAGTCTTCTGGCGATCGTGATTTCGACGGTGTTAGTTCTGGGGGGTATTGCGTTCCTACTGTGGTGGGCATTACAGACGGCTTACAATGTGGGTTAACTTGTCCGCCGTAAGTCCCCCGTCATAATTTTAAATTTGACGGTGGGATATAAGGCGGTTTTAGTGTTATAAGAGATGCAAACGGTTATACAGGAATGTTCTTCCGGGCTTGTGAGAGTGAAAGGTAGGCTTATAC